>CAZNPR010000013.1:0-2311 GCA_964574965.1 uncultured Syntrophomonas sp.
TATTGGCTTCCCAATCGATGATATATATTTTGCGGTTTTTACCTACCATAATGTTTTGCGTATGTAAATCACAATGCGCCAGAACCACTGGAACCGGCTTATCAAGCTGCTGTGCTTTGATGCGAAGTTTTTCTATTATCTCATTCAATGCTTCGTGGGGAAAGGACCCTTTGGTCAAGGTTTGGGTATTGATTTCAATTTTACTGCATATCTCGTTAAGGTAATCTTGTGGTTCTTTATAAGTCACTGTATTTTCGGCCAGTTGCTTCATGCAATAAATAGAACGTTTCAGCAATGCGTCATAGTACTTCTTAGTCCTGTAGGATGCAAGGGTTTTCCCATAAATAATAGGTTCCTTGTACCAATCTTCACCATGATCGATCAATTTGAGCAGAAAATCGTACTGATGCTGTTTACGGAAACTTATATAATTCTCTACCCTATTTTTAGGCACATCATTTTTCGCTTTATAAATAATGGTATGGTCGGTAAAATCAAATAAGCGCATAGAGCGGCCCCGCCACCAGAACATCATTTTGGCAGCCGTCAGATCGATCCCGCTGATATCTATTGATTTTGCCGCCAGGAGGCCCAGTGAATTCAAATAACCGAACCTTGCTGCTTTCCGTTCGAGTACTTTTACATTTCCTCCCCGGGTATCATACTGGGACATTGCATATGCTGTTACCATCGGTGATGGGAAGCGGGGAGCAATGATGCCTAATCGGGGGTATACACACCATTTCCCTTTTAACGGATTATCATAGGTACGTACTTCGGCATTGATTCCTTTGGTTTTCTGCATCAAGCTTTTTAGGGTCGATTCATTTATTTTATATAATTGAGACGCATCTTCTTTCATATAAGGCCTGACCCTCCTTTTTTCTATACGGGATGATCACCGGTGATAACGTGTAAATTCTTTTTAGCTGCAATCTCCTTAAGGTATATCAGCCAGGACCTGTTCCAAAACTTGTTTCGTATCTTCCGCATTTTCCGCGTAAAATACGCTCACATGATCTCCATGGGTGGGAATGATGCGAACGTCTCGCGCCAGTCTGGACCACAATTCTATAGAAGCCAATGATTCATTGTAAGTAAGGTCGGGTTTAAAAAATACGATTTCCCCATCATATTTTTTTATCCTGTAATTTCCCCGGGCAAAACTGATGATGTTTCTTTTGTCCATACTGTCAAAAATGATTTTTTTCATGGCACCGGGTAATTTTTTATAAAAAATCCTTTTGTAATAATACCATTTGGTATCAAGATACTTTACCAACCCGTCTGCTTTTATCTCATCGATATTTCTAAGCAATCTGCGGTTTACACTGGCCCTGGTTTCTGCTTCAGGCAGTATCGAATCAAACACCGCTAATAAAGCGATCTTTTCCTGGGCTTCAAGTAACTGCTGGGCCATCTCACAGGCGATGATCCCCCCTACGCATTGAGCTGCCAAAATATAAGGGCCTTCCGGCTGGATGGTGACCATATCCTTGATATATTGCTGAGCGATCTGTTCAAAGGTTATGGGGTGTTGCCATTCGGCACCATGAGGGTCAAAGCTGATTCCATAAATCGGCCTTTCCGGATCAAAATTCATGGCAACATGGCGATACATTACAGCTTCCCCGTCTGCGGAATGGACAAAAAAGATCGGCGTTTTGCTGCCGTTATCCTGGAATGGCACAATAAATGGATGCTTATTTCCCTGCTCGATGTTGCCGGCAATATACTCTGCCAGATTTTCTACGGAACCATTATTGAATATGTATTTAAGCGGTATCTGCAAACCAAACAATTCTTTGA
Organism: uncultured Syntrophomonas sp.; assembly: GCA_964574965.1. Classification (GTDB taxonomy): domain Bacteria; phylum Bacillota; class Syntrophomonadia; order Syntrophomonadales; family Syntrophomonadaceae; genus UBA1368. The sequence continues at coordinate 1,810 of CAZNPR010000013.1, forward strand.
TCTGTTCATATAATACGGCGGTTTTTATTGAATCTCCGCCCAGTTCAAAAAAGGTATCCGTTACGCTGATCTCTTTTACCGGCAAGATCCCAAGAAATATTTTGTATAGCTTAAATTCTATCTCACCCCTGGGCAATATGATGGCTTCCCCTGCATCTGCCAGCGGCTGCGCTTCGATCCCCATTGCGGACAAGGTCTCATACATGGTCGATCGCTGTACTTTCCCCCCTTGACTAACCGGCATTTCTTTCAGCACATACAGTCGGGCCGGCATTTTAAAAGCTGTGACTTTTCCATTTAGAAACCGGCGCAGTTCTTTTAAATAAAGCGCCGCTCCTGCTTTTAATACCACTGCTGCCCCTGCTTCTTCATTTTCTTTCCCCATCGGTATGGGAAATACAACAGCCTGCAATATATCAGGATGCCGGCTTATGGCTTCTTCTACTTCGTATGGCGATATCTTTTCTCCGCCGCGGTTGATGATTTCTTTGAACCGCCCGGC
>CAZNPR010000013.1:2411-38892 GCA_964574965.1 uncultured Syntrophomonas sp.
GCCCCTGCGCTTCTGATCACCTTCAACTCATCGCTTCCATAATGGATCTCGCTTTTCTCGGCATAAGCAGCAATGGTATAAAACACCACTGGACTTCCTAATATCCAGGTGGGGGTGGTTTTCTTAACCTGTTCAAAAAACTGTGCCGGATCGAACTTGTCTGTATAGATCACAGTACCACCGGTGGTCAGTACGGTCAGTGTATCGTTTAACGTGATCCCGCGGTGGGAAGGCGCAAGGATCATTACTTTATCTGCAGGCACTAATTTCATCTCTTTTATTCTTTGCTGGGTCGAAAAGTATATATTGCGGTGAGTTCTTGGCACGATTTTGGGTTCAGCTGTAGTACCGGAAGTAAACTGCAGCAAAGCCACATCATCATCATGGGGCAGTAATGCCGGGTTGGGCCCCCGGTCTTCACCTCCACTCAAATTGTAGGAGATTTTATTATCGATCTCCTGCCGGCATAAATGGTAAACACTCAAATTTAAAGCTTTGGCGGTTTCCAGCAGCGGGCTGTCAAACTGATCCGGTATTAAAACACTGTCTGCCTTCAGCAATTCACAATAATATCGATATTGCTCTTCTGAAAGTTCCGCTCCCAAAGGAATAAAAACCGCTACATTGGTTATAGTTAAATAAGCCAGCAGCATTTCAATACACTTGGGCATCACAACCGCAAGCCGCTGGTCTTTTCCAACACCATGTTCCTGCAGATAGTGGCTCATGTTTAATACGTCTTCATACAACTTCCCATACGTTAATTTGTCCCCGTCGCCGCCAATAAGGGCAATTTCTTCTGGTTTTACATCCGGTGTGGTCTTGATCAGATCCAATATCCTAAAAGATTCCAAAGTCTATGCTCCTTTTCGCCATAATTGTTTTTATATTTATGAACCAACAACAATGGGTAATACCTTGCGATCTTGATCCAATCCTTTCAGGATCTCCTCCAAAATCTGGCGTGTATTCTCAGCATTTTCTTCATAAAAAACACTAAGGTGATTCCCTCGTAAAGAAACGATCTGTAATGAAGTGATATACTTTTTCCAAAGATCAATAGAATCTTCGGAAACATTACTGACATTATTTTCAGGTTTAAAATAAATGATTTCCCCATCATATTTGCTGATTTCATAATTGGATAGCGCTGATTTTAATATGGTTTCTTTATTCAATAAGCTAAATAATGATTTTCTTGCCAGGTTGTTCCCATTTTCATAGACTGCGCGCAATAAACCATTACGGTACTCATTGACCTTCTTGTTGAAAAACTCTGCAAAAATGCTTAAACCCTGATTTTTAATTTCCTCTGCCTTTTCTGCAAATCTTTCATTCAGGCTCTGGGTCTCTGGCGACCAGGTGATGATCGGATCATACATGGCCAGCAGGGCAATCTCCTGACCTGCTTTTTTCAGTTGTTTTCCCATCTCATAGGCAATGACGCCGCCAATACATTGACCTGCGATAATGTAGGGCCCTTGGGGCTGGATGGCAGCCATATCCCTGATGTAATACGCGGCGATTTGTTCAAAGGAAATGGGATGTACCCAGTTCGCGGCGTCTGGATCAAAATGAAAGGCGTAAAAAGGCCGGTCCGGATCAAAGTTATTGGCGATATGACGGAAAACCACTGCTTCCCCTTCTAAAGCATGCACAAAAAATATCGGTGTCTTGTGGCCTTCTTCCTGGAACGGTACTGCGAAGGGGTAATTCTTGCTGGTCCCCTGGTTATTTAATATATAACCAGCCAATTCTTCAATGCTGCTATGTTTAAAAATGTATTTGAGCGGGACCTGGATCTGATATCGCTTTTTGATCTCTTCAAATAGTACTGCCGCTCGCAGAGAATCTCCGCCTAATTCAAAAAAGGTATCGGTAACACTGATATTTTTTACCGGTAATATTTTTGCAAACACTTCAAAAAGCTCCGCTTCCGTTGCGTTGCGCGGTGCGATAAGAATTTCGTTTTCATCCGCTTCCGGCTGGGGTTTGATCCCCAGGCTTTGTATTGTTATATAAAGGGTTTTTCGCTGTACTTTGTTCGCTTCTCCTACCGGGATTTCTGTTAAAACGTAAAGCGCAGTAGGGATTTTAAAGGTTACCACTTTACCATACAGAAATCTGCGCATATCTTTTAAATACATTTTACTGCCGGGTTTTAAAACGATGGCTGCCCCTGCATCTTCATTGCCGTTTAACGCAGGAATGGGAAAAACAGCAGCCTGCAGAACATCCGGGTGCTGGCAAAGCGCATCTTCTATTTCATAAGGAGATATTTTTTCCCCGCCCCGGTTGATGATCTCTTTGATACGACCTGTGATGAATAAATAACCGTCATCATCAATGTATCCGCAGTCTCCGGTACGGAACCATTCGCCGTAAAATGACTCTTGATTTACGGTGTCATCATTATCGTAACCTTTTATAACTGCAGGTCCTCGCGCGGTGATTTCTCCTACGGTATTCCTGCCGCATGTCCGGCCATATTCGTCCATTATGGTGATATTGTCTGAGTCTGGTACTCCCAGAGAACCTTTTCTCATGCCTTTTGGCGAATACATTTTGTTACTTATATAACCAGCTTCGGTTGAGCCATAGCCCTCATAAACAGGTGCACCCAAAACCTCTTTTACCCTTTCCTCCAGGTCTTCGGTCATGGGCGCTCCGCCAGTTTTAACGAAGCGAATCTTCCCTTTGATTTCAATATGATTCTTAACTACATAATCAATGATGATCTGAAAAATTGCAGGTACGGCAAAAAACCAGGTAATATCATATTCCCTGATCTTGTTTACCATCACATCCGGAGAAAATTTGTCCAAACATACCAGACAACCTCCATTGGCAAGATTGGTCAGCAAAAAATTTAAAGCCGCTATTCTGTTCATTGGGACCATAAGAAGAGAGCGGTCATCTTCTGACGGTGGCGAATCTTTCTGCGTTTGTCTGGCAAAATAATACTCGTTTATGTGGGAACGGAGAACGATCTTGGGTTGCGAAGTAGTGCCGGATGTACAACAAACCACAGCGATGTCGTCATTTTCGGCCAGTATCATCTCTGCATTATTTGGCTGATCATCACCGACAAATGCATAAAATGCCTGTTGATCGATATTGTTTCTTTTTAAGTAGAATATTTTGATGTTCATTTCCTGTGTTATAGCGATCAATGGCCCGTTATAATCATCCCGCAGGATCAAATATTCGACCTTGAGGAGTTCAAGATTATAACGGAAATTTTCTTCGGAAAAATCTGCATCAAGGGGTACGAAAGAGGCGATACTGGAAACAGCCAGATATAGGACGGACATATCAAGTTTATTCTCCATGGCAGCAGCAATGCGTTGGTTTTTTTGTACGCCCTGTGAAAACAGGTAGTGCCCAAGGGAAAGAATTGTTTCATATAGATTTGCATAATCCATAAAATTTCCGTCAGCGTCAATGATGGCAGGCGACTCAGGATATACTTCAACATTTGGTCTGATCAAATCAATGATTTTAATACTTTCCATAAAAGTCCTCATTTCTGCAAATAAGATAATAAAAAAAACAGAATCGACATAATTGTCAATTCTGTTTATGAGGATTAATTCCTGCATAAAATCATGTATACTGATTATTTTTATCCTGCTTATTTGACCGGTTTGCCGTCTTTCCATTCGCCGTCATAAGCCAGGGTGCCGTCTTCATAATAAGATTTTCCATTGCCTTCTCTTTTGCCTTTTTTCCATTCACCTTCATACCATAAATTTAAATTGTCATAATACAGGCATCCATATCCTTCAAATTTTCCATCGATCCAATCCCCGTCATATATTCTTCCGTCTTTAAAATACGCCTTTCCTTTGCCATGGGGTTTAACTCCATCCAAGTCTCCTTCATATGCAACACTTAATCCATTTTTCTGCAAAACTTCTTTTTTGGTACTGCCCTTAAATTGTTTCATATTGTCCATTAAACACCCCTCCTTTGTCTAAATTATATCATACAGATACCAGTAAACTTCATTATGTTTGGGATAAATTTTAAACTTTTCCCTCCTTCACTCATATTTATGTTACAATATTCAATAAAAATTCAATGATTAATCTTTGAGAGGGGAAATGAAATTGGGAATGAAAAAGAACGTATCGATGCTTCTATTAACAATTATGGTTTTGAGTATTGGTTTATTTGCCGGTTGTTCAAATTCTGAGCAAGCCAAGGATACTGGCAAGCAAGAGGTTAAACAACTTAAAGTAGGTTTGGAATGCGCTTATCCTCCCTTTAACTGGACACAGACTGATGATTCCAATGGTGCGGTTCCCATACAGGGCAGTACCGAATTTGCCGGAGGTTATGATGTAGAAATAGCCAAAATGCTTGCTGAAGGCATGGGAAAAGAACTGGTAATCGTCAAAACTGAATGGGATGGACTTCCTCCTGCACTGCAATCAGGAACCATCGATGCTATAATTGCCGGCATGTCCCCCACCGCCGAAAGAAAAAAGACCATTGATTTTTCTGATCACTATTACCGTTCCGATTTAGTAGTGGTAGTGCAAAAAGGTTCACCATATGAAACAGCTGCCAGTCTGGAAGACTTTTCCGGAGCTAAAATAACGGCACAATTGAATACTTTCCATTATTCCGTCATCGATCAGATTCCTGGTGTAGCCAAGCAGACGGCGATGAATGATTTCAACGCTATGCGTGTCGCTTTACAATCAGGTATTATAGATGGATATGTCTCTGAAAGACCGGAAGGTATCTCTGCTACAGCTGCCAACAGCAAGTTTGCGATGGTTGTATTTGATGAAAGCAAAGGCTTTGAAACGTCAGATGATGATGTGGCCATTGCCGTCGGGATCAAGAAGGGCAATACTGAACTTACCAATGCCGTAAATGAAATATTAAAAGGTATTTCCGAAGATCAACGGATCACCATGATGGATACCGCTATTAAGAATCAACCGGCGTCTCAGGATTAAATAGATCAGATCAGTTAAGAGTTACGTTATCTGGAGTGTATAAATAATGGAAGTAGATGCAGCAAGTACATTTTTAGAATGGGTTTACTATATTTTACTGACATACTGGCCCCTTTTTCTTAGAGGGGCCGGTATCACTTTGCTTATTTCCTTGACCGGTACCATAACGGGCTTCGGTCTGGGAATCATCATTGGTGTGATTCGCACCATCCCTGTAGACCAAAATTTTAACCTGGTGAAAAAATCTTTCCTGAAAATCTCCAATTTTATTTTGTTATGTTATATTGAAATATTTCGCGGCACCCCGATGATGGTACAAGCGATGGTTATTTTCTATGGTGCGGCCATGGTCTATAACATTCATTTGTCGCCTATTTATGCGGGCATTTTTATCGTGTCCATCAATACTGGTGCCTATATGGCTGAGATCGTCCGCGGCGGAATCATTTCCATCGATAAAGGCCAGTTTGAAGCTGCACATTCTATCGGTATGACCCATTCCCAAACCATGTTCAGCATCGTTCTGCCGCAGGCAATCCGCAATATACTGCCTGCTTTGAGTAATGAATTTGTCATCAATATCAAAGATACTTCCGTTTTAAGCGTCATATCGGTTTCGGAATTGTTTTTCATATCGAAGTCAGCGGCGGGAGCAAATTACCGGTTCTTCGAAGTATTTCTCATCACCTGTATCATTTATTTCATCATGACCTTTACCGTTACCCGGATCTTAAGATACTTTGAAATATTGCTGGAAGGTCCTTCGGTTTATACGATCCACGGCTCACAAACCGTGCCGGAAGCAGAAATACGCATTACCAACAGGGAGAGGCACTAATGGATAAGATCATTGAAGTACGTCATCTGAAAAAAATATTCGGTGAAAATGAAGTCTTGACTGATATCAATTTTGCTGTCAGCAAGGGTGAAGTCGTGTGTATCATTGGTGCCAGTGGTTCGGGAAAATCTACTCTTTTAAGATGCCTGAATCTTTTGGAGCTGGCAACCGACGGCCAGATATTGTTCCACGGCGAAGATATTATGCAGCATAACATGTCCAATGCAGTTTATAGAGCGAAAATGGGAATGGTGTTTCAGCAGTTTAATTTGTTTAGTAATCTCACGGTTTTAGAGAACTGTGTGATCGGTCAGGTAAAAGTTTTAAAGCGGAAGAAAACGGAGGCGCGCAAGAAAGCCATGGAATACCTGGAGATGGTAGGAATGGCACAATTTATCGATGCCAAGCCTCATCAGATATCAGGGGGACAAAAACAGCGTGTAGCAATCGCCCGGGCTCTTTCCATGGAACCGGAAGCACTCCTGTTTGATGAACCCACCAGCGCACTTGATCCGGAAATGGTAGGCGAAGTGTTAAAGGTCATGAAAGATCTGGCCAAAAGCGGTCTCACCATGGTAGTGGTCACCCATGAAATGGCTTTTGCCAGGGATGTTGCCAACCGGGTCATTTTTATGGACAGCGGTGTTATCGTGGAAGATGATGTCCCGGAAGTTATTTTTAATCATCCCCGCAATGAAAGGACCAGGGTATTTCTAAAGCGGATCCTGGATGACAGATAATCATTATTTTTTTGTTGCCAATTGCTTAAATATATATTATGATGTTAAAAATCAAATTTAGATTTTAGTCAGGTCAAGGGACTCGGCTCTCATGAGCAGCGGATAACCGCGGGACTTCATTTTTTGAAGCCCCGCTTTTTTATAGTTAATGTCGTTGTTGAGGAGGAAAGATTTATGCAATTTTCAGCCTGGATCAAAAGCATCAAAAATAATCCCAAAGCCAGAGTTGAAGGTATCGCGATTTGTTCGAATTCATTATTGGTAGCAGGTAAATTTATAACTGGAATTCTTACCGGTTCGGTCGGCATCATTGCTGAAGCCATCCATTCCAGTATTGATTTGGTCTCTTCCCTGATCGCTTTTACTTCCGTAAACATATCCAGTCGTCCTGCAGACGAAGATCATCGTTACGGGCACGGAAAAGCAGAAAATATTGCCGGGACCATCGAAGCAGCATTGATATTTCTTGCTGCTATTATGATCCTTGACCAGGCTTATAAAAGGATCATGGGCGGCGGCGAAGTAGAAAATGCTCTATTAGGGGTCATCGTTATGACCATTGCTACTGTGGTAAATTACATCGTTTCACAGATCCTGTTAAAAAACGGTAAAAAGTTGGAATCGGTAGCCTTGGAAGCAGATGGGATGCATCTGCTGACAGATGTCTACACTTCATTGGGAGTCCTGGTGGGAATGCTGGCCATCTGGTTGACCGGGATCGATATCATTGACCCCGTTATTGCTATCCTCGTTGGTTTGATCATCATCAAAGCGGCCTTCGAGATCGGTATCAAAGCAGTCAAACCATTAATGGACAAATCCTTGTCGGCCAGTGAAGAATCCATTATCATTCAAACTTTAAATAAAATCGACATGCCAGGATTGGTTGGTTTTCATGAACTTAGAACCCGGCGCTCCGGTTCTGATCGGTTTGTGGATCTGCACCTGGTAGTAAAACCTGACCTAAGTATCGCTGAAGTGCATCAGATCTGTGATCTGGTCGAAGAAAATTTATCCGGTGCACTGCCTTCCATGGATGTCATCGTACATGCAGAACCCTGTGAAGATTCTGACTGCTTGGAGTGTCAAGCCGAGTGCGAACGAATCCGTTCAAAAAATAATTAGATACTAAGCAAGCCCTGCAATCGAGTCAAAACAAGCAACAGGGACACACCTCTTGATAGAGGGATGTCCCTGATAACAACATTGACCCTGCGGGGCTTTTTTATATATAAATGATCACTTTTTTTGACGGTCATAAGAGGAATATGTGACATCGCCCTTCAGACTATTTTACTGTTTCATATGGCCAGTCCTTGATCCCACCAAAATCATAGACCCGGCTGTATCCCATGTCGATCAGCTTTTGGCTGGCTTGCTGACTGCGGTTGCCGCTGCGGCAGTAAACTAAAATTTTCGCATTTTTATCAGGCAATAATTCCGGTTGTGAACTATTTGTTATTGTTTCATTGGGAATGTTTATCGCTCCGCTGATATAGCCTCCTGCATATTCTTCCGGCGTCCGCACGTCTACAATGACAATACCTGTTTCAGTGTCCATCATGTTTTTGGCTTCCTCGGCACTTATCTTTTGGTACTTTACGATCCGTTCGATCTCCTGCACGACATTTTGACCGTATTGGTTCTCAATATATTTCAGTTTGATCTCTTCATCTTCCTGAAGATCCAGTTGTTCAAACCGGTTTCTTACCTGTTCGGAGATCATAAACACTTTGAAAGACTTATCTTCAGGTACCCCGCTGATTTTAACTTCAAAAAAATTGTTGTCAGCCAGGCCGACATATCTGCCGGTATCCGTTTTTACATCAGATGCCTGATTGACTGGAGAGAAGGTTTTAAAAGATTTAATGACAAGATCAAAATCCTTTTCCAAACTCCTGAATTTGTCTAATAGATTTTGGTCTCCAGGCGGCACCTGAACATCTGTGGCGTGAGCCCAGCCGAATAAATAGGTCTCATTTTCCCCCAGATATTTAAGACCGTATGGATCGCCTGCTTCCAGCATCTTGGTTTTGGTAAATTCGCTTTTGTCAAATACTTCAATTCTTCCCACAACCCCAAAAACCATTTCAGGCTGCTGCGCCTGGATCTCATGGCTGACAAAATAGACTGTATGATCCCCGGTCTTTATTTCAACACTTTCCTTAAATGCTTCATCCATTGCCAAAGTAAAACCGTATTGATCATTCTTATACTCTGTTATTTCCCCGGTATCTGCGGGGTTGAAATAAAAATACAACAGTCCTGCTGCGATGACCAGCGCTACAGCGATAATTGCTGCTTTTTTATTCATCATTTCACCCTCTCTGATTTTATTATCTTTATGATTGTATTTACGCATGAATCAGCTACAACTTACGTCCATTGTCTGACCATGACATAAAATAAACTTAATATTGTTCGACCGGGCGAATCTTATTTTTCAGTTTCACCATCAACCGGTAAATGAAAGTAACGAAAAGCAACAGCAGTATAAAAGCCAATACCGGTAAAGCAATTGCCAGGATCGGCATGATCACAGAAATGATCGATTCAATGGCTGATATGACCGGATTAGTGATTCCAGCACTGACTACCGTTGATGCATGATGGGTGCCATTACTGATCATGCTGGTGGCTGAAGCTGCTCCTCCTCCGGCAATAATAGCCAGAGTCCACTGCAAAATGGGGCTGACATCAGTCATTACAGCAGCCGTGACCATTACGCCTGCGACGACACTTACAGGCGTGCTGATAACATTCAATAGATTGTCTACATAGGGAAAGAAATAGGCGATGACTTCCAGAACAGTAGCGATACTGAACACGATCAAGGCCGGATAACTTGCGATCCAGGCAAAACCGTCAGTGAGATTCAGATAACCGCTGACACTGGCGATCCCCATGATGAGTAAGGGAACAAAGATCCGAAACCCACAGGTTGCTGCCAGCCCTATGCCGATCAGGACATTCAATAAAACTTCCACTTGTCCTCCCCCTTTACCGTAAGTTAAAAATTTACTGTATAGATCTCGGTATAAGTTAATTTTCCTTCAATACGTTCTGATTTCATCAGTGATATTTTGCCGATTTCCATTTTCATTGGCGGGAGTAATTGCAGCAGCTTCGCTTTATCGAAATCTGACCGGATAACGACTTGACGGCCAATGGTCAGATGCGGCTTAAAAGGCCGGTCTTCCACCACAAAACCAGAACGGGTCAATTTCTCACGGAGCTGCTGATAAATATCATTCAGGCGGTTACTGCTCTCGATACCGACCCAGTAGAGGTGGCCTTCTCTGCGGCCGAAACTGCCTAAACCACTCAATGATAACTGAAAGGAGTCCGCATGTATTTCCTCCATGGCTTGCTGGATGAGAGATAAATTTTCTTTGGCCACTTCCCCTAAAAACACCAGAGTAATATGTAAATTTTCCCGCCGGGTGAAATTACCTCGGGAACTGTTTGCTTTAAGCTGTGAAATGATTTTGGTAAGGTGATCTTTGATCTCATCATTGAGATTAATGGCAATAAACAAACGCAATGATCCTGCCTCCCTCATTCATTATGGATGATGCGGCTGAATTTTATTGCAGTGGGCGTACCGGCACAACCACCGGCAGCTGTTTCTTTCAGGGTGGGAGACATAAGGTTTCCGACTCTAAACATGGCCTCAACCATTTCATCAAAAGGGATCACACTCTTTATTCCGGCCAACGCCATTTCCGCGCAGGCAAAGGCATTGGCAACGGAGCTGGCATTGCGCTTGGAGCATGGAACTTCAACCAATCCCGCCACCGGGTCGCAGACTAATCCCAACAGTCCTTTCAGGGCCATAGCCGCTGCATCCAGGCTTTGTTCCGGACTGCCGCCGCATAAAAATACTGCTGCGGCTCCCGCCATAGCAGAAGCCGCTCCGCATTCAGCCTGACATCCTCCTTCAGCACCTGAAAGGGTGGCATTGTCTGCAATAATTTTCCCCACTGCCCCGCTGACCAATAAGGCTTCAATGATCTGTTCATCGGTCAAAGACATGTCTTCTGCAAGCGCTATTAAGATACCAGGAATGATACCGCTTGCCCCGGCTGTGGGTGCTGCCACCACCTTTCCCATAGCAGCGTTTACTTCCGTAACGGCCAGGGCATAACAAAGTGCTTTTAAGAAAGTACTTCCGGTAAGATTATCCCCTGTTTTAAGCCGCCTTTGTAATTTAAAGGCATTGCCGCCGATCAATCCGCCGATGGATCTAATTTTGGGATCCAGCCCTTTTTTTATCGATCCCCTCATTACATCAAGCTCTGCTTCCAGCATGGCCAGGATCTGCTCCTGGCTGGTCCCCGCGTTCTCTATTTCGGCCAGCAAAGCGATCTGAGCAATATTTTTCCCCATTTCCCTGCATAGCTGCAGTAATCTCTCACCGCTTTTATATTGGTACATCTAAATAACCACGCTTTCCTTAAAGATCCACCAGGGACACAGTGTTTATATCCGGAAGATTCCTCAATTGCTCAAGTACAGAGTCACCTACGGGCTGGTCACTTTCAATTATCATACAAGCTTCGCTGCCTCTTAGTTGGCGGAAGACTTTTAAAAAAGCAATATTGATCCCATATTTTGATAATACAGAACTGACATTGGCTACCACGCCCGGTCGGTCATTATGGATCGTAATAATGGTTGGATACTGCCCGCTGAATTCAACATGCATTCCATTCAGGGAATTGACCATAACTTTGCCGCCGCCAATGGAAGAGCCGATCAGTTCACAGGTTTCAGCGTCATCTTTTTCCAGAACGATTCGTACCGAATTGGGATGTACATCACCCAGATCCACATTATGAAAGGTATATCTGATTCCGGCGGCTTCCGCCATGGAAAACGAATCTCTTATCCTTTCATCATCGGCTGCCATGCCCAGGACTCCTCCCAGCAAAGCTTTATCCGTACCATGTCCTTTGTGGGTTTTGGCAAAAGAACCATGCAGATAAAAATCAGCCTGTCTGATTTGGGGCCCGGCAATTTTACGGGCAATATTCCCCAATCTGACAGCGCCCGCAGTATGTGAACTTGACGGTCCGACCATGATCGGTCCGATTACATCAAAAAGTCCGATCTCCATAAATACCCTCCGTTTTGCAGAAAACTGTTGCGAAACTTAATATAAGAAAGAAATTTTATCCGGTTGTTATATTATTTAACTAAATCTATCATAATACACCCCCATTCTGCTGACAAGAATGGGTTTTTATCAGCGATCATGCCTCTATATGCTGCCTGTCACTGTTATTCCGTTCGGTTAAAATTGTTTGCTATAATCAGAATATTCCCTGGCTATTGCAGCACTATAAAAGAAATGAAGTGAGGATGAGATGTACATGCGTTTTTCGACAGGTAGCCCCGGAGTGCGATCAAGATGATCTGTCATCTCTTGATGATAGTGATAAAACCATGAAGCAGGCTGAGGAATACTTTTTTCTTGGGCCGGCTTTTATAATATTTAAGCGCAGGCTTTGTTTGACAAGCTACTCCTTTATTTTCAGTAGTTCATCGGCTTTGTAAATTCATTAAAGGCAGCGTTTGTTCAGCTGTGTTCAAAATTTAAGAAACTATTTTCCCCCATTGCTTCCTCAAAAACCGTTAAGATTGCTTCCGCATATTCCCCCAGAGAATTTTGCATGGCTTCCTTTTCCACTAATTTGATCGATACCGGCTCAGAAAGAGACGTAAGCATATCCCAGAGGGCATCGAGGTTACCTCCGTAATAATCAGGAAAGTTCAGTTTCTTCTTCAGATATTGATGAGTGATCCCTACTGAAGTCATTCTTTGACCGTTTAAAATGATCATTTCCATAACATTTCCCTCTCGTTTTTTAATAGAATTGCTTAAAACTTGCATAATGGTCATCCGTGTAATAAATTAATCCATCATTGGAATAAACGATCCGCTCTCCGCCCCGATATCCGCCGTAATAATTCACATCACATTCCCGCCAGACCCTGCCCTCTGATTTGGGCAGGAGTCCTTCCCGGTTGCCGAAGACATCACCGCCGATGCTCTTTTTATCAGTGACTTCCCAAAGATTTCCTTCATTATTCTTCCACCCCAGGGCTATGGCCTCATCCTTGGCAATAAAATTGGGCGGCAATTGCTGAAAAATATGAATATATTCTGCTACATCCTCTGGTTTACTGTAATCCTGGTTTTTCTCGATCCGGTTTTGGTCTATATCTTCAGGTCGGTCTGCAGACTTTTGATTGATGCTGGGACTTTTATCTGCGGCAGGATCACGGTCCTCATCTGCTGCATTGAAGCAGCCCATCATAAGAAATGCAGAACAAACCATTATCAAAAAATAGTATAGGGATTTCTTCATCTTCAACTTGCCTCCAAAAAGATTAAATATCTCTTACTCTATATTTAATTCTTACACATTATATTTATGTGTCAATCACAGTTATTGATCGATTCCCTCCTGCCAAATTATATAGCTGTTTTGGTGCGATTATCAGTTTTATTAAATTCATGCTATAATATTCTAAAAATGTCAGCTAAAAGACAGCGTCGCTTCATAAACTGAACTATATCGATCAATCATTACATGAGGTGAATTCTTTGATCATAACTGTTTCCAGGCAAACCGGAAGCCTGGGGAAAGAAATTATTGATCTCTTAGGTCAAAAACTTGATATCCCTATTATAACCCGTGATCTGGTCATGAATCAGTGGTTCCCTGAAGTCGCCAGCAAGCACGAGTTGCATATGCTTTCCGAAAGTCCGGCTTTTTTTCTTACCTCATCCTCCTCAGGGATCAGTTTTGCCCGGCACCTGGAAGAACAATTAAAAGATTTTACCGCCCGGCAGGATGCTATCATTTTCGGTCTGGGTGCGCAAATCATTTTTGCACATCATGATGATGCTCTGCATGTTAAAATCATGGCTTCCCGCGAAGTACGCATCCATCGGATCATGCAGACCCATTATCTTAAACAGCAAGAAGCAGAGCGATTCCTGGAACTTACCGACCGCAAACATAAACGCTATATCTCTGCAATATACGGTTTGGATTGGGCGGAGCCATCTCTTTATGATATTACCATCAATACTGATTCGATCAGTATTGAAGAAGCGACTGCATTGCTTCATTACGCAGCCATAAACCGGCAATCCGCATTGCCGGCTGATGAACCCGCGAATAGCGAACAAGGGAAGATCGTTATCTTCAAACACCCTTCAGAACAAGAATTTGCTAAAATATTGGATATGCATGAAATCGAATGGCAATATGAACCCCGGACTTTTCCTGTCAAATGGGATGCAGAAGGAAATGTGACCCAGGCCTTTTCACCGGATTTTTACCTGCCCAGGTTCAATACTTTTATAGAGCTTACCACCATGGATCAAAAGTATGTTTCGGAGAAAAAGAAAAAGGTTAAACTGCTAAAAAAATTATATCCCGGTACCAATATCAATATCGTTTTTAAAAACGATTTCAATAACCTTTTAAGGAGGTTCAAAATGAACGACGAGCCAGAGTAATGCCTATTGTTTTCTTTAGAAAATGAATAGTTTTAATTATTATTGATTTTATTTCATTTCATTTTGAAAAATAATACAGGAGGTTATATATTTGTCGGACACATCCTCATTTTTATGGCCATTGATACTACAGTTGATCCTTATTATTATCAATGCTGTATTTGCCTGTGCTGAAATTGCCATTATTTCAATGAATGACACCAAACTCGCTAAACTGACGTCTCAAGGTGATAAAAGAGCGATCAGGCTGACAGAACTCACTTCTCAGCCGGCCCGCTTTCTTTCCACCATTCAGGTAGGTATTACACTGGCAGGTTTCCTGGCCAGCGCTTTTGCTGCCGATAACTTCTCCGATTATTTGGTTACATTTTTAATGGCAGCCGGTATTAATATTCCAGCCGCGACTCTGGATACCATATCGGTCGTTGTTATTACTTTAGTTTTATCCTATTTTACTCTGGTATTAGGTGAGTTGGTTCCCAAACGGGTAGCGATGCGGAAAGCTGAGCAACTGGCCCTGGCGATGTCGGGATTGATCTATTATGTATCCCGCATTTTCAGTCCGGTGGTTTGGCTGCTGACGGTCTCCACCAATGGCATTCTTCGTTTAATGGGTATCGACCCGCATGCTGACGACGAAGTGATCACCGAGGAAGAAATACGTATGATGGTAGATGCCGGCAGCGAAAAAGGCGCGATCAGCCCCAATGAAAAAGATATGATCCAGAATATCTTTGAGTTCGATGATAAGACTGCAGAAGATATTATGACACACAGAACCGAAGTATCGGTTCTGTGGCTGGATGAAAGTGATGAACAATGGGAAAACACTATCCAGTTGAGCAGACATTCAGTCTATCCGGTTTGTGACGAGAGCACCGATAATATTATTGGGATTTTAAAGGCAAAGGATTATTTCCGTCTTGAAGATAAAAGCCGTGACTATGTCATGAAAAATGCTTTGCGCCCCGCGTACTTTGTTCCGGAAACAGTCAGGACCGATGTATTGTTTCATAATATGAAAAAAAGCCGAAATCATTTTGCCATTGTCCTGGACGAATACGGTGGAATGAACGGCATCATCACCATGAATGACCTCTTGGAACAGATCGTGGGAGACTTGGAAGATGATGATTCGATTCCCAAAGATCTACCGCCAATCGAGCGCATCGATTCACAAACCTGGAAAATACAAGGTACCGCACCGTTGAATATGGTTGCTGAGCAATTGGGGATCAATTTGCCGGAGGAAGATTACGATACGTTTGGAGGTCTCATTTTTGGTTTATTAGGGGCTGTTCCGGAAGATGGCAGCACACCCGTATTGGAAGAGTTTGGCCTGACTATCAAAGTAACAGAAATAAAAAATCACCGCCTTGAAACAGCTGTTGTTTGTCATTCCAACAGTAAAGCTGACAATAAATCAGACGTGATATAAACAAAAAAAATATAGGCAGATGGTGCGATTTAATAATCCAGCTCATCTGCCCTTTTTTCTAAATAAATGAGCTCCAACGAACCTTTATCAACTTTCACCTTTCATTACCTTCTGCGCTTACTTCCTGCTGCAGCTTTCCATATATCCTTCATCGCGGTTCTTTCAGTTACTCATTGTCTCCATCAGCTTTACTTTACTTCTGTCCTTACTTTATATCAATCATGTAGACCAATGTAAGAACTTCCATACTGTCAGACCTGATAAAAACTTTTTCTCTGCCTTCTCCTTGATATAGTGGAATTTATCCACCGGTGTTTATTTTCAGCTGCTTTATTAAGTTTTGCATCCGGCTCTGTCAGGTTTCCGTTTTAGGAATTCCTTGGAGCTTGACTTAATAATAATTGAATTTTCTGACGATTGCAAAGTTCAGATATGTTTAAATAGCAGAGTATAAAATATTTATGCAGCTTTTTGTTCCATTTGCTCACCCTTAATATCATTATCTAATATTTTTATAAAGTTTCATTTTATTCTGGTCAAATGGATAATATATTGAAAACTTCACGAATGAATTGCCGGATGTTTTCCCAGGCAGGAAAAAATAATAATAGTGTTTAATACCATAAATATAGGTTCGAATAAATGGAGGATGGAAAACCATGAATTCCAAACCAAGCGGTCAGGGAAAAATCGTTTTTACGGAAGAACAAATCAAGCAAAGGATCGAAGCAATAAGTGCGGAGATCAATGGTGATTATAAAGATAAAGAGCTGGTCATTGTCAGTGTGCTAAAAGGTTCTGTTTATTTTGTCACCGACCTTACCCGTCATTTGACGATGCCCATCAGCATTGATTTTCTTTCTATTGGATTATCGCCGGAGCCTTCAGGGAAACCGGTAATAAAGATCAAAAAAGATCTGGATCTGGAATTAAAGGATCAGCATGTGCTTTTAGTGGAGGATGTTATCGGGACCGGGTTTACTCTGGGTTATATTCTCCAGCACCTGGAAGCTATGCAGCCAGCCAGTTTAAAAATCTGTACTTTATTGGACAATCCAACCGACAGACTCATTACCATAAATATAGATTATCGTTGTTTTACCATGCCGGATACATTCCTGGTAGGCTACGGTCTGGATCACAGGGAACAATACCGCAATCTGCCTTATATTGCTGAGTTTCATCGCTGATCATGATTGATTCGAAATCGTTTTCACCTACCTTTCGCGCTTTCCTGTCCGGAACTTCCTGTTTTAATACGTATCTTCCGATATCCACCTGGCTATTTTTTTATAAAATTTACCCGGATGCTTAATAAATAAAATTCATTTGCCTCGGGAAAAATCATAAAAGAAAACCGCCAACATGTTTGGAAAAGGAAGGTACAGAACGTGGAAGGAAGCACAAAAAACGATTATATATCATATCGCAAAGAAAATTCATTAAAGTATAAGCTGAT
Organism: uncultured Syntrophomonas sp.; assembly: GCA_964574965.1. GTDB lineage: Bacteria > Bacillota > Syntrophomonadia > Syntrophomonadales > Syntrophomonadaceae > UBA1368. The sequence continues at coordinate 19,397 of CAZNPR010000013.1, forward strand.
ATCAGAAGATAATCTTACCAGATTGCATAATCTTACCTGGCAAAAAGTCTGCCGGCATCTGGTGGACTTTATATACAAAGAGGCTTCTTTATTGGTGGTCTACAGGGAATTTACTGATCCGCCAGCAATTACTGACTGTGATCTGGAAGTAGAATGTCAGTTGATCGATATCAATTATAAGCAACAAATAAATCGACTGAGCAGCCTTGCCATAGAAAGAATTGAAGAATTTTTCCGAAATGGTGCCAAATGTCTGGGAGTCTTTTTCCGCGGACAGCTGATCGCTTATTCCTGGTGTCATTATATCGATCATTACTTCCCCTTTTTCAATTTTCATATAGACGTAACTGATGGAGTATATATTGGGCCGGATTTTGTAGCAACAGATTATAGAGGCAAAAGAATTCACGGTTATATTTTGACCAGGATGTTTGCTATGTTATATGAAGATAATTGTCGTTTTGTTTTGGGCAGTGTTCTGCACAATAATCATGCTTCCATCAAAGGCCTGAAAAATGTGGGGTTCATCCCCAAACAAAAGGTCAAAACAATTAAAATAATGAAAACTACCGTTTACAAAACCATTCATGTGATAGAAAGCTGGTAAGATAGGCTTCTCTTTCTTACCCACTCATTTCCTGACTCCCTCCGCAGAATGATTTTTAAAAAATCCAATCAATTCATGCCGTTAAATAATTTTTCAACATTTATCCTATATGTTAATATTAAATGATATTTTACTAAAATGAATATTGGTTGGAGTTGATGGAATGACCAAAGAAGAAATGCGAGAAAATTTTATTGACATCATTGCCAGATTTACCGTTTATTCAGGAAAGCATCTGCCGGATGATGTTCACGCCAAATTGACCGAGCTTAGAAAAGATGAAAGCTCGGACATGGCCAAAATTATTTATGATGCGATGTTTGACAACCTGGAAATGGCTGAGGCTTTAAGTCGCCCCTGCTGCCAGGATACTGGTGTGCTCCAGTATTTTGTTCAGGTCGGGTCTGGCTTCCCTTTGATCGATGACATTGAATACTGCTTGCAGGAAGCGGTAAAAAGAGCAACCGTATTGGGCCCGCTGCGCCATAACGCGGTGGAGATCTTTGATGAAAAAAATACCGGTAACAATGTAGGAACCAGGATCCCCTGGATCGACTGGGAAGTGATCCCCCATAGCGATGAAGTAAAAATATATGTATATATGGCGGGTGGCGGCTGCAGTCTCCCCGGTACCGCCAAAGTACTTATGCCTTTGGAAGGTTATGAAGGTATTGTGAAATTCGTCTTTGATCAGGTGACTTCATATGGGATCAATGCCTGCCCTCCTCTCCTGATCGGAATAGGCATTGGCGGTTCAGTGGAAGTTGCGGCAAAATTATCGAAAAAAGCTTTGCTGCGCCCGCTGGGAACCCATAATTCCAATCCCCTCGGTGCCGAATTGGAGTCCAAAATCGAAGCAGGATTGAATGCTATCCATATTGGTCCCGGCGGCCTCAGTGGTGAAAATTCGGTCATGGGCGTCCATATTGAACAGGCTGCCCGGCACCCCGCTACCCTGGCAGTTGGCCTATCCACCGGTTGCTGGGCGCACCGGAGAGCAGTAATCAAAATCAATGCTGCGATGGAATATGAAACCATTTCACATAAAGGAGCGAAAATATGAGCAAAAAAATCTTGACTACGCCCATCAAGGACGCGGATCTGGAATCATTACATATCGGCGATATTATATACCTCAACGGTTATCTGATCACGGGAAGAGACGATGTGCATCAACGTTTGATCAAACAAAATAAAGAATTACCTGTTGATTTGGCCGGTCTGGCTGTTTTTCATGCCGGCCCTATAATGCAGGAATTAGAAGTCCAAGAGGGAAAATATCATGTCATTTCCATAGGTCCAACCACCAGTATGCGCATGGAAAAATATGAGAAAGATTTTATTCCCCGTACCGGCGTCAAAATCATTGTAGGGAAAGGCGGTATGGGAGCTGATACGGCCCAGGCCTGTAAAGACCATAAAGCCATTCACACTGTTTTCCCCGGCGGCTGTGCCGTTTTGGCAGCCAATTGCGTGGAAGAAGTTGAACGGGTAGAATGGCTGGATCTGGGTATGCCGGAAGCCATGTGGGTGATGCGGGTCAAGGAGTTCGGCCCCTTGATCGTTTCTATCGATACCCAGGGAAATAATCTGTTTGAAAACAACAAAAAGCAATTCAATATCCGCAAAGACCTGATGGTGGAAGAGATCTGCCAGCATGTAGATTATCTGGGATAAGCCATAACGAAAGCGGCAGGAGTAATAACCGGCCGCTTTTTTGTATTCATCTTTTCAGCTTTTTACCAAATCGTACATTTGTGCATTTACATAATGTATCAGATCTTCCGGAGCAATGATGATCATGGTTCCCCGTACACCGGCACTGACACAGATTTCATCAAAGAGCATGGCTGTTTCATCGATGAACGTCGGGAATTCCTTCTTCATTCCGATCGGTGAACAACCACCGCGGATATAGCCGGTGATCCTCTGCAGGTCCTTCAAATGGATCATTTCCGCTTTCTTGTCGTTGATCGCCCGGGCCGCTTTTTTAAGATCCACCTCAAAGTCGGAGGGTATGCAGCAAACGAAATAGCCCTGATTCTCCCCTTGCAGTACCAGGGTTTTAAAAACTTGCTCTGCCGGTATGCCCAGCTGCTTTGCCACATGTTCCCCTGACAGATCATTTTCATCTACTTCATAATCCCGGGTTTTAAAATGGAGCCCCCGGTTTTCCAATAACCTCATAACATTTGTTTTGATCATGATTATTTCCTTTTTGGTCTTTTACATTACATTCTGCAAACATTTCAGATCGGCGATGAATTGGTGCACTGCTTTCTCCGGAGTAGCCCAGGAAGTGACCAGTCGAATCACAGAATGATCCGGATCGATCCTGGCACCGATATTGAACGTATAGTTTTCCTGCAGACCTGCAATCAATGTATCTGGCAAAATAGGAAACTGTTGATTGGAGGGCGACTCAGTCAGGAAATTAAAACCGGCTTCTCGAATACCTTCCCGCAAAAGCAAAGCCATTTTATTGGCATGGCGGGCTAGTTCGTAATATAGGTCGTCCCGGAACAATTCGAGAAATTGTATGCCCAGCAGCCTGCCTTTGGCCAACAAAGCACCCTTTTGCTTCATATGAAAACGAAAATCTTCTTTCAGATCCTCCCGGCAGATCACCAATGCTTCCCCGATCAATGCACCGTTTTTGGTGCCGCCAATATAAAAAGCATCGAGCGAACTTGCCAGGTCAGCCAACTGCAGGCCGCTCTCGCTGCAGCATAAAGCCGAACCCAGTCTGGCGCCATCCATAAAAAACAGCAGCCGATTGGCACGACAGAAGCTGCTTAATTGTTCTATTTCTTCCCGGTCATATATGGTGCCCACTTCTGTAGAATTGGAGATATAGACCAGTCTGGGCTTGACCATATGCTCATCGCAATGTTTCTCCAATACTTTTTGCAGATGGGATGGTTCCAATTTCCCGTCATCGACCTGAACGGAAATAACTTTATGTCCGGTGGCCTCGATGGCGCCCGTTTCGTGTACCAAAATATGTGCAGTGTCCGCTGCGATTACCGCTTCGTGCGGTCTTAAAAAAGCTGAAATGGCAGTGAGATTCGTGTGGGTGCCTCCCGGCAGCAGGTGGATATCTATGTCACTGCGGCCAATACGTTCTTTTAAAAGCGCAGTCGCTTCCAGGGTGTATTTATCTTCGCCGTAACCGATGGTTTGCTCAAGATTCGTATCAAGCAAAGTCTTCAAAATTCTGGGATGGGCCCCTTCGCTGTAATCATTTGTAAAGCTGTACATAATGCTTTTTTACCTTCTTTCCTGTGCAGTGATTTAAGTCTGTTCTTTACTACTATAAATGATTAGATTGTATCTAAAAATAATTTACAGTAATTATAAAACAAAACTAAATAATTTGCTGAAAGAACGTCTATTATATATAAAGTAAAAAACCGCCCTTTAAGGACGGCTTGTGCATTTTATTCTTTTCATTATGATCATTAATTACATTTTTTTACCGGGTCTTTTACGCAATTATTGTATGGCAGCAAAAATTCCCTGATCCCGCTGGCATAAGGCGCGATTTCATAGAGCTGAAAATAAACCACCACTCCCTGCGGGGTGCAGTAAAAATTATTTACATTAAAATACTGCTCCACCAGTTCTTCATAGTTCTCAAAGTATGGCTCAGGATCCTGCTTGATCTGTTCGATCACCTGATCTTTGATATATCTGCGGTAATCAAACAAACATTCAAATAGTTCGCTTAATTTGATCATCTTGCCTGTCTGCAGGTTCCAGGTCTGGGAGGTACGGTCCGTAATGCCATGGGCCCCGCCGGTAAATTGGTAGCGGTCAAAATAGAGGCTTAAAATACAGGCTTTATTATAGGTTATGTTATAACTGTCATCAGCAGCAAACATGTGTACGGGATAACCATTTTTGATATCGTCCAGATACTGCTCTACAGCCATCTGATACAGATCCTTTTCAACATACTGCTGATACTCCAGGGCCCGGGACTTATAATAATCATTGACCACTTTGGTCGCCTTTTTATAGGTTTGCGATGTAAATTCCGGATACTGGATCCGGTAAGTCAAAACGGTAACACCGTCATACTGCATATCTTTTGCCAAGACGATGTTTTTGACTGTAACTAAAAATTTCGCCACTATCATCACCCCATTAACAACATATGAAGATCGATCTGAATGAGTGATGATCCTGGCAGGAAAATTTAATGAACTGTAAGTTCACATTCAAGTTGATGCTGGCAGATGTTTTTATGCCAGTTCCAGTCCCACCGGGCAGTGATCACTGCCCATTACGCCGGAATATATGCTGGCCGTTTGTATCTGGTCTTTGATGCGATTCGATACCAGGAAATAATCGATGCGCCATCCAACATTCTTTTCTCTGGCGTTAAACATATAGGACCACCAGGTATAAGCTCCTTCCATTTCCGGGTATTTAAACCGGAATGAATCAATAAAACCAGCTTCCAGCAGTTCCGTCATCTTTTGCCGTTCCTGGGGAGAGAAGCCGGCGTTCTTCTGGTTGGATTTCGGATTTTTCAAATCGATTTCCTGATGGGCTACATTTAAATCCCCGCATATGATCACCGGCTTTTTTTCATCTAGCTTTTGCAGATGGGCTCTAAAATCATCCTGCCATTGCATCCGATAATCAAGCCGGGCCAGTTCACGCTGAGAATTGGGTGTGTAGGCATTGACCAGGTAAAAGTCTTTATATTCCAAGGTGATGATCCTTCCCTCAGAACGATGCTCTTCCTGAATAAGATCGCATTCCACGGAGATTGGTTTGATGCGCGAAAATACAGCCGTACCGGAATAGCCTTTTTTATCGGCACTGTTCCAATATTCTTCATATCCCTCCACATCGATGACCGCCTGCCCCGGCTGCATTTTGGTTTCCTGGATGCAGAATATATCCGGTTTTTCGTCCAGGATAAAACCGATAAAACCTTTGTTCAAAACCGCCCGCAGTCCATTGACATTCCATGAGATCAATTTCATCTGTTTTTCACTCCTGCACTGAATATGGTAAAGTTAATGATGGATACCGCCATGGTTCCAAGGCAACCTGAACATGGTCTCCGTTGTTTCGGCCATGGCTGGCAATACTTTTGTCCTTTATCTAGAATATCATAACCGTGTGTTTTGAAGGGTGAAAATATATTATCCCTTGCTGCTAAACTTATTAGGAGGATATGAAATGAGCCTGATTTCTTTCGATACTTTTGCGGAAATGCTTGATCAAGCCGTGGATCGCATCCCGGAGCGCTTTCTCCGCGCTTTGACCGGGGGGTTCAATCTGCAAAAAGAAAAAAAGCGGGACGGCGATTATTATGTGATGGGAGAATACATTGAAGACTATGTATTAGGCAATTTCATTATGTTTTATTACGGTTCATTCAAAGCTCTACTGGCTGATGAACCTTTGACTACCTGGGAAGAAGAGATCATGGATACCGTGCTGCACGAACTCCAGCATCACCTGGAATCAATGGCTGGTCGTGACGATCTGGCGCAAAAAGAAATCGAAGAATTGGCTCAAACTTTACACCAAAAATAATGAGATTTTAACACTATCAAGCTATTTCCCAGGAAGGTCCTGTGTCTAAAGGGATCTGCGAGGATAGATTTTTTACTATAAACCAGTATGCAGAGGAGAAAATTGACGAATTACTTTTTCAGATGCCTTGAGCCCATCTACCGCCGATGACATGATGCCCCCGGCATAACCTGCTCCTTCCCCCATCGGATAGAGTCCTCTGATGTTTGCCATCCCCAGTTCATCCCGGTTGATCCTTACAGGCGAAGAACTTCTGGTTTCGACCCCGGTCATCAAACTGTCCCCCATGGCAAACCCTCTGATGCGCTGGTCAAAATAAGGGATCGCTTCTTTCATTGTGTCTGTAATATAAGCAGGCAGGCATTCTTTAAGGGGGGCAAAAGTGATCCCCGGTCTATAAGTAGGCTTTACCTTGCCGGCACCTAAACTGCCCCGGTCTTGCAGAAAGTCACCGGTGAGTTGAGCCGGAGCCCGATAATTTTCTCCCCCCAGCTGAAAGGCCAGTCTTTCCCATTTACGTTGAAATTCAATTCCAGCCAGGGGGTGGCGGCTGGGAAAATCGTCCGGCGTTACCCCTACTAATAAAGCAGCATTTGCATTTTCGCTGTTCCGACTGAATTCGCTCATGCCATTGGTAACTACGCCGCCCTCTTCAGAGGCAGCCGCCACCACATAGCCCCCTGGGCACATGCAAAATGTATAAGCTGACCGTCCGCTGCCTGAATGATACGCCAATTTGTAATCCGCTGCCCCCAGAGCGGGGTGGCCGGCATAATTCCCGTATTGTACCTGATCGATAACTGCCTGGGGATGCTCGATCCTGACTCCGATGGAAAATGCTTTGGGACTCATGGCAACGCCCCGGCGGTATAGCACTTCATAAGTATCCCGGGCGCTATGGCCGATAGCCAGTAAAAGGATCTGGCAGTCAAGTTTTTCCTCATTATTGATCTCGACTCCGCTGATCTTATCATTCTCCAGTATGAAATCAGTTACTTTGGCTTTGAATCTTACTTCCCCTCCACAGGCAATGATTTGCTGCCGGATATTCTTAACTGTAGATGCAAGTTTATCAGTACCGATATGCGGTTTGTTTTTATATAAGATTTCCGGCGGGGCTCCGGCGTGGATAAATTCCTGTAGAACATAACGGCATCGGGGATCATTGATCAAGGTCGTCAACTTCCCGTCAGAAAAAGTCCCCGCTCCCCCTTCCCCGAACTGCACATTGCTTTCCGTGTCAAGCCGGCTTGAATGCCAGAACTGACTGACCCGCTCAGTACGACTGTCTATGTCTTCTCCCCTTTCCAAAATCACCGGCTGGTATCCGTTTCTGGCCAGAAATAATCCGGCGAACAAGCCAGCGGGGCCCATACCGACAATGACCGGACGGTTTTTCATTTTGCTGCTCCCGGCCTGCAGCGGTTGGCGTGTTTCTTCAGGAGTGACCGTAATTCCTTTCAAGCTGCTTTTGTGTAGCAGCTTACTTTCGTTTTTCAAACTCACATCCACCGTGTAAATAAAAAATATGGCACTTTTTTTTCGCGCATCAATGGATTGTTTGTAAATGCTGTAATTTTCAAGTTCCTGCTCTTTGATATTAAGCCGGGTCATAATTGCCTGCTTCAGGGCTTCCATTTCCCGGCTGCCGCTGGCGGCATTATCAATGTTGATTTTTATATCAGACAGTCTTAACATAGAACCTCCATGATACCTTTACAAAGCCGCATTTTGTCCAGCCACAAATCCGGATGACCAGGCCCACTGCAGGTTAAATCCCCCGCATTTTCCGTCGATATCAATGATTTCCCCGCAAAAGTATAACCCCGGCACCAGTCTTGATTCCATGGTATCAGTATCTATCTCGCTGGTATCGATTCCTCCGGCCGTTACCTGAGCACTATTCCAGCCTTTGGTCCCCCGGACCTTAAATCTCCAGTCCGTTAATATACGGGTCAGCTCATAGATTTCCTGTGCTGTGATATCAACTGCCCGACGTTTTAAATCATCAATGCCCGCCTCCATCAACACCACCGGGATCAGCCGCTTATTGATCAGACCCACCAGGCTGAATTCAATGGATTTCTCACCGGCATTTTGCAGACGCCTTTTCAGCAGAACTCGCAGTTCTTCTCTGGTCATCCTATCCAGCATGGTGATTTTTAAATAGACTTCCTCTCCAGCTCTGAAAAGTTCTGCAGCTTTACGACTGATTTGCAGGATGGGCGGTCCGGATACGCCGTAATTGGCAAAGAGAATGTCCCCCTGATCAATGGCAAAGGATCGATCATTATGTATGATTTCAGCAGTACCGTTTACTTTGACCCCTTCAATGCGTTTAAAAAAGGAACCTTCCAGCATGATCTGCACCAATGCCGGGAAAATGTCAGTGATCCTGTGTCCCAACTGCTGCGCCAGATCATAGCCTTTGCCATCCGAACCGCTGGCAGGCATGGATTTGCCTCCAGCTGATATGATCACCCGGTCACCTCTAAAAAATTTGCCATCCTCGAGTTCAATCAAAAAATCATCTTTTTCCTGACTGATGTTCCTGACCAGAGCTTCACACACCACATTGACTCCAAGTTCCTCCAATTCATAACGCATGACATCCAGCACACTGGAAGCCTGTTCTGACATGGGAAATACTTTGCCCTCCTCCTCGACTTTCGGCTCGATCCCCAGCTTCTTAAAAAACGCAAGGGCGTCTTCAACAGTGAAATGGGTCAATGCATACTGAGCAAAACCGGGGTTCATCCCATGATAGCAGGAGATCCCGGCATTGATATTGGTGTAATTACAGCGACCATTACCGGTGGCCAGCAGCTTTTTGCCGACTCTGGTATTACGCTCCAGTATCGTGACCTGCGCACCCAAACGGCGGGCGGTTATGGCGGCCATCATTCCTGCTGCCCCGCCCCCGATTACGATCACTTGTTTTTTCTTCATAAGACCTCTTTCTAAACGGTATGACACAATACGTTCTCTTAACTGTGAGTCTTTTCCATTTCCAGTAACCGTGCTTTGATTTCCAGTCCACCGCCATAGCCGACCAAGCTGCCGTTTTTACCAATGACCCGATGACATGGAATAACGATAGCGATGGGATTGCGGTTGTTCGCCATCCCCACTGCCCGGCAGGCTTTCATATTCCCGATCTGATCTGCTATTTGCTGATAACTTCTGGTCTCGCCATAAGGGATCCCTTTCAGCGCCTGCCATACTAGTTGTTGAAATTGTGTACCTTCTGCCATAAGCGGCAAATCAAAATTCTTACGTTCGCCATCCAGGTATTCATTAATTTGGGCAGCGGCATTTTTGATCAGCTGGCTCTCATTGACCCGGCAATTTATAGGCGCCTTTTCTCCGATCAAAACCACATCGGTGATCGCCTGACCGTTATCAGCAATACCGATCTTTCCTATGAGTGTCTGGTAATAATAGATATTTTTCATTGTGTTCGTATTTATGCTGTTTCCCTTCTTCCGGCGATCCAGCTATAGACAGCAGCTGCCAGCAAAAGGATCAGACAAACCATGATTGTGGTGATCACACTTGGATATTGACCAGCAAAGCCTCCTGGCGCAGTATGTTTGATGTATATACCCAAATAAGCCCAGACCAGGACCAGTCCATAAGCTGCATCTCTGTTTCTGATTGCCGTTGCTGCACCGATCAGCATTCCCACGATCAGTATGATCACTGTCCATAAGGGTTCGGAAAGCCCAAATCCATTCCAGTTCAGGCTTACCAGCAAAACCGTAGCATTGGCTATAGTCGCCACCGTGATCCAGCCAAAATATACGCTGAAAGGCAGTTTGATCAGCAATTTTTCTTTCAGAGAGAGTTTCTCCTGTACGATCAGTTTCATGGTATAGATCAAGGAGATCAAAATAATGACCATAAACAGCATGGACAGCGGGATCATGTCAAAATGCCAGGAAAAGACCCAGGCAGCATTGGACAGCGAAGAGATAATAAACAATATCCCGATTTTATTCAGCAGTTCAGCTTTTATTTCCCGTTTATCACCCATAAACAGGCCAAGTTGATAAAGGGTATAAATGGCCAGTAAGAGATAGATCACGCCCCAGATCGCAAATGTCAGCGCCGTGGGTGCAAAAAGATTGGGGTAGGAATCAGATACCTGTCCAGTCGTAACTCCATTTAACGGCAATGCGTTAGCCAGTCCATTCACTACTACCATAATGAGGAATGCAATCGCTGCCAGAATTTTTATGGCACCACTTGGTTGATTTTCCATAGATTTATCCCTCCTTTTATTTAAAATACAAAATAATAAGAGTGTAGTAAATAATCCCGTTGATATTTTACCGCTAATCTATGCAGAAGTGTCTTGAGTCCGCGCAGCTCCAACTCCTCCTGCTGATATTTCCTCATCAACTCAAGAAACTTATCTTTTTCTTTGGGTAACGCAACATCTTTGAAATATCCCCAGACATGTTGAGCAGCATTGATAGCATTGCCTTTATCAATAGGGGTATCAAACGCCGCTTCCAAATGATCATAAAACCCCATGACCGGATATTGCTTTTTATCCTTCAGCAACTTGCGGATCGCCAGATATTCCGCCTGGCTTCGTTCCAAAACCGTATATTTATACCTGCTCCATTCCGATTCCAGTCTGGTTATATTCTTGTCTTCAGTCGTGCAGTTGATACATTTGATGGCCGATAGGTTTTTATCTTTCACTTCCAGCATGATATCCAGGCTGCGGTCTCTCAATTGCTCATAAAACAGCATAAATTCGTTGATATTGATGGTAGTGGAATGCGCTCCGGGCTGACGGCAAGGGTCCTGCTGGGAATAATGAATCTTCTGGGGCCCGTCTTGCTGGCCCCATGTTTTCCGGCAAGCATCGATCCATTCCCTTTCATGGTTACTTGATCCGGCAGGATTGATCTGATCATGCAGATTATCATAGATGACCGGAGCTTTTATTACCTGGCTGATTTCCAGAACATCGGCAATGTTGTAAGATCGATCATCGTTTTCGATGACCAGCCGCTTTTTTATCTTCTCGTCCAATTGTTCATAATGGGAAATAAACCTGCGGACAGATGACCTCTTATCCTTATAGACCCCGCCGATATGCAGTACGATCTTGTGTTTTTCATCAAGTCCCAGACTGTCAAGTATCTGATCATGATATTCCAAATCAGCAATGGCCCGTTTTACCACCTCTACATCCGGTGAGTTAAGCACTGTGTATTGCCCTGGATGCATCGATACTCTCATTTTGCTGTCTTTTATTTTCTGGCCAATGTCGGCAAACTGCCGGGAATAATCTTGGTGCCACGGCAGTTCATTGACCGGACTCGAACCGAAGGGGATCAGATCTGAACTAATGCGAAAAAGATGAATTTGATTGGCAATATTATAGTCGATGATGTTATCAAGGGTTTTTAGATTATGCGCGATCAATTCCCTGAGCTTTTCAGCACTGGCATTTTTAAGTATACAACTTTTAAAATCTGTATTTGGTACCCCTACCGTCAGGCAGGCATAACCAATCCTCATATTGACCTCCTGTGACCCCGTCTGCTGATTTATCGTAATATACAACGATTATACCAGTAATTGGACCTAATATAAGCGCGCATTACTTTTTTTCAGTCCAGGATCTTCCATAAAATTACGGTTATGATTCCGATCCAAATCATCAAAACAGGAATCGCATATTTCCATTTGACGGGTTTGTCCCCTGTCCAGAGATCTTGTGCATCATCTTTGCAGCTTTCCATGATCTGTGGCGGAATAAGTTTGATCGCTAAAGCGACCAGCAACGGTAAAATGATCAGATCATCAAGATAGCCCAATACCGGAATAAAATCCGGTACGATATCGATGGGAGACAGTGCATAGGCCACTGTGAGGCCCGCAATAAGCTTTGCAGTAACTGGTGTTTCTGGCTTCTTCATCGCCAGGAACAGGGCAGGTATATATATTTTGAGTGCCTTAGCTTTTGCTTTTAAGTTCATTTTTTAGTCCTTCATGTTCAAAACTTCCTGATTATCAACCATTATATTGTATAAAGTTCCCCGGCGTATATAATGAATACTCGATTTCCACCTGAGCAGTAAAAAAGCGGGGTCAGATTTTAAACTGCCCCGCCAGCGATAGAAAACATTTTATCCGTGTGGATCTTCATCAACTTCAGGTATCGAATCGTTAAACTGCCCTTGTGAATCGTAACTGCCGCAATTCAGGCATATCCACTGCTCACCGTTGTAATCGAAGTCTGCTATTTCGCCGCACTCAATACAAAAATCCAAAACTTTTACTGCCATGGCTGCTTCCTCCTTTGTTCTGCAAAGCTGCTTTGAAATCACATATTACGGTTATATAAGAGCTTATCATGATTCTATTTTAGTATAGCACGATTCAATTTTTCTGATAAATATCTCCCGTGTTTGTGAAATCTTTAACTTCGATCGTCCTATATACGAGTGGAACGGACGGCATCATTTAGCCTATGAAGACCTTCCATCATGACCTGCGTGGGGCAGGCCAGGTTCATACGCTCAAAACCTGCACCTTCTTCACCAAAAATGTAGCCTTCATCGAAAAACACCTGGGCTTTGAACTGCATCAGTTTCTCCAATTCAACATGACCCAGCCCTAATTCACGGCAATCCATCCACTGCAGATATGTTCCTTCCAGCGGATAAACAGTGATCTCCGGTATGTTTTGCTGAATATAGTGTTTTAATTGCAGATGATTATGGTAAATATGAAGTATCAGTTGTTCCAGCCACTGTTCGCATTCCGTATAAGCGATCTCACAGGCTTTGTAGCCCAATATATTCAAAGAGAAGAGGCCGTTGGAGGCCATTTCACCAACCATCTTCTTCCGTATTTCGGCGTTGGGAATAATAATATTGGAGGCCTGCAATCCCGCCAGGTTAAAGGTCTTGCTGGGTGATGTGCATACCATCATATTTTGGGCCAATTCATCAGAGATATTGGCAAAAACAGTGTGTAGATGACCGGGCATGATCAGATCAAAATGAATTTCGTCAGAGATGATCATAACCTTATTGGCCAGGCATATTTCTCCCACCCGGGTCAACTCTTCAGGTGTCCAGACTCTGCCCACCGGATTGTGGGGACTGCAGAACAACAATAGTTTCACCCGGGGATCGCGAGCCTTCTTTCCCAGGTCGTCGAAGTCGATCTCATAAGCATCCCCGGTGTAAACCAGGGGGTTCTTGATCAGGATCCGCTGGTTTCCTTCCGCTGCGGCATAGAACGGATAATACACGGGGGTCTGTATGATGACTCCATCTCCCGGTTCAGTAAAGGCCTTGATGGCTTGAAAAAACGCATTGACTACGCCTGGGGTACCTACGATCCATTCCGGCTCGATCGGCCAGTCATGTCTTTGCCTCATCCAATTGCAGACTGCTTCCAGATAGCCGGCGGTAGGGCGAGTATATCCCAAAATAGCTGTGTCGATATATTCTTTTAATCCCTCGGTGATCTCCGGGGGATTTTTGAGTTCCATATCCGCTACGGAAAAAGGAATGATCCCTTTGGCAATATCAGGATTGCACCTTTTCATATGTTCCCATTTTTCCGACCCGGAATCACTCCGATCTATGATCGTATCAAAATCATACACTTTCTTAATTGTCATCTCTTTTTTCTCCTGTTTTAGTTTTGCCAATAAAACGGACACGAAAGAAAGGAGGGCAACTTGGTATATTCGTCCCCTTTGGCTCCATTGACCTGCATCTGGGTAAGAAAGATCGTCTTTGATAAATCAGCACCTCTTATGTCGGCATTCCGTAAATCAGCCCCCAGCAGATCAGCACCGCTCAGGTTTTTTCCTTTTAAGTCGGCCGCTATCAAACAAGCTCCTCTTATGTTAGCCCCTCTAAGCTCGGTTCTTTTCAAATCCTGTCCGGCCAGATCTGCTCCCGGGAAGAATCTCTTTTTTCTGTTCTTTTGCAGTACGATTTCCCGGTTGTATTCACCGCGCACCAGTTCGCTCACTTGTAAAAGCAATTCTTTCACCATTTCTCTATGTGCTGCTGTATCTACTTGCAACAGCTGATCCGGATCGAGTGCGGTCAGTCGCCTGGTCTCATCAATGAGATCTCTGATTTCGTGATATTTTATGCGGGCTGGTTCTAGCTCAAGGGCAGCCTCCAGATACCACAGCAGTTCATGCAGATGCAGCATGATATGAAACGCATCAAACATTTGCATGGCGATGGCCGGCTTGTTTCTCCAATCATTTCCCCGGAAGGTAACCTGGCTGATCTTTTGCCCGGCGCCGAAGCAGTCAAAAGCAGTGCAGCCTTTATATCCCTGTTCCCTTAGATACTGATGGATAGAGCAGCGAAAATCGTCCCTTAGATGAAGACAAGGATGGCCTGCTTCTTTGTCCAGGGGAAAATCTTCAGAACGCGAAAAATAAAAGGCAGCACAGCACAACCCGAAACATTTCTCACAGTCGCTTCTGAGACTGCTACGATCCACAATAGCATAGTGCTTGTCGTTATGATCATTCAAGCTAATCTGACTCCTAAATAAAATCGTTATTTTGTTGTTATCATTAATTCGGCAGAATTGCAAGCTTTATCTCGCGAGGGCCCCATTTAAATACTTCTGTCATGGAATTCACTTAGCAAGCATTTTTCTTTGATATTCATTCTTTTTGCATATTGGATAAAAATTTGCACATCCTAAAAACTAGATTTGAAAGGAGGTAGATTTTCGTTATGCAACTATCGACCAGGGAACTTTTATATCTGGAAGATTCCAGCAAGATGATGGAAGCAATCCAAAAAGCATGTCAACACGCCATGAGCGAGTGTACTGATCCCCAGGTAAAAAGCCTCATTCAGAATATGAGCAGTGAGCACAACCAGTCGATCCAGAGTTCCGCTTCATTTGTATCGAGAAGCAGTATGCAGTAAGGAGGAATTTATGATGTCAAGAGATATGGAATGGATGGGCATCCTTTTATATGAACACAAGCTGGCTGCCAGCATGCTGACCAGCAGCGTTCTTGAAAGCGCCGACCCGCAGCTCAGGCAGCACTTCACCAGTATGCTCAACCAGACCTTTGATCACCAGAAGCAAATCTTTGATGTGATGAATCAAAAAGGTTGGTATAAAGTAGCTCCGGCACCGCAGGAAGAATTGAGCCGCATTCAGCAAAGTTTTTCCATGATGCAGCAGCAACAACAACAAATGTAAGGATCAACAGGCCGATTTTTAAATCGTTTGGCTGAACCAAAGCACAGTTGTCCTTGTCAGTGAAGCCCGTCATTTATTGGCGGGTTTCTTTTTCTTAACATAAATTCGTTCCCAATGAGTTTTAATTAGCACTCCTAAATTATGCCGTAGGTTTCTTATCTCATTCATTTTCGACCGGAGTTTTAAATATCCGGCTTTTTAACGAAAACTATACACAATTGCTTCGA
Source organism: uncultured Syntrophomonas sp. (assembly GCA_964574965.1). Lineage (GTDB taxonomy): Bacteria > Bacillota > Syntrophomonadia > Syntrophomonadales > Syntrophomonadaceae > UBA1368. The sequence continues at coordinate 35,021 of CAZNPR010000013.1, forward strand.
AATCTGTTATTATAGCTGAGTAGTTTTGTTCGATGGTAAATGAATGAGTTTTGAAAAAGTAGGATGGTAGCATGGCAGGCATATACTTGACACAGACGATATTATCGTTGTGATTGTCTATACACATGCATATCAACTCCTGCGGGGGTTTTTTTGTTGGGAAAAATTATTAGAGGGAGTGTTAGTAATGGTAAAAAATATTGGATGGCGGGTGACGATTGCAGCGATTCTTCTCAATCTGGCCGGCGGGTTTTTATATGCCTGGAGTGTATATGCTGCAGCTCTCATACAGGAACTGGGGTTTACCAAGACCCAGGCTATGCTTCCCTATACCGTGGCCCTGGCCATGGTAGCAATCATGATGGTGCCAGGCGGGAAGTTATTTGACAAATACGGACCGCGGATAGTAGCTTCTGCCGGCGGGATATTGATGATCATCGGTATGGGGCTGACTTCTCTGCAAACTACTATACCCGGTTTCATCGTATTTTTTGGAATTATTGTTGGAGCCGGATCGGGTATGTCATACGGGGCTACCATTCCTTCAGCCGTCAAGTGGTTCCCGCCTGCCAAACGCGGTTTGGCATCCGGCTTGGTTGTAGCCGGGCTCGGACTCGCAGCAGCTTACGCGGCCCCTTTGACTCAGGTCATTATTAATGCTGTCGGAGTGAAGCAGACCTTCCTGTTCATTGGGCTGATATTTGGCGGATTAGTGGTCCTGTTTGCGCAGTTCCTGGCTGTGCCTTCAGCCGGATATGTGCCCTCCGGAACACCAGCAGAGGCTGCCAGCGGGGCAGCCAGCAAAAGAGAGTTTTCTCCAGCTGAAATGATTGGGACCAGGCAATTCTGGCAGATATGGTTTATGTACTGCTTTGGGGCCATTGCCGGCCTGATGGTAATCGGGCATATAGCTATCATTGCCAATATTCAGGCGCAGCTTACCTGGGGTTTTGCCCTGGTAGCAATTCTGGCAGTCTTCAACTCCTCTGGCCGGGTCATCGGCGGGTTTTTGTCAGACCGAATTGGGCGTAACCAGACCTTGGCAATAATGTTTTTACTGCAGGCGGCTAATATGCTGATGTTCAGTCATTATACCAGCATGACATCCTTAACAGTGGGAGTCTGCATTACCGGCATTGCCTACGGATCACTTCTGGGCATTTTCCCGGCCCTGACCTATGACTTCTTTGGCCTGAAAAACAGTGGCATAAATTATGGCCTGGTGTTTACTGCTTTCGGAGCAGCAGGTTTGATCGGCCCGCTGACGGCAGGTAAAATCGTTGATGTTACTGATTCATACAGTTATGCTTACCTGGCCGCTGCTTCCATACTTGTGATCGCAGCCATAATGGTCAAGTTTCTTAATCGGCCGCAACAGGAAACGGTAATCTCGCAATAAGTAGCAATTCATTATTTATATATAAATGGTTTTATATTTTTTGAGAAAGGAATGAAATAAACATGCCCATAACCGAATTTTTGGTTCGAAATGCCAGTCTGTATGGCGATGAAGTCAGCCTCGTTGAAGTGAATCCTGAGCTGGAAGAAAAACGTGCAATTACCTGGCGTGAATATGAACTCATTGAACCAAATCCCATCGCCATGTACCGGCGCCAGATCACCTGGCGTGAGTTTGATAACCAGGCCAACCAATTTGCCAATCTGCTGCTGGAAAAAGGGATCAAGAAAGGCGATCATGTGGCAATTCTGTTGATGAATTGTCTGGAATGGCTGCCGATTTATTTCGGAATCCTTAAAACCGGTGCAATTGCTGTACCGTTAAACTTCCGTTATACCGCGGAAGAAATCAAATACTGTCTCGAATTATCAGAAGCCGATGCATTAGTCTTCGGACCTGAATTCATCGGCCGGGTGGAAGCAGTTTTCGATCAGATCAACAAAGTTAAATTCCGCTTCTTTGTAGGCGAAGATTGCCCCACCTTTGCGGAATGCTACCGCAGCCTGGCAGCAAAATGCTCGGCGGAAGCACCCTCCATTGAACTGACAGATGAAGATGAAGCGGCGATTTATTTTTCTTCCGGCACGACCGGTTTTCCTAAAGCAATTTTGCATAAACACCGCAGCCTGGTTTCAGCCTGTGAAACAGAACAAAACCATCACGGTCAGGATCGCGAGGATAACTTCCTGTGCATACCGCCCTTATATCATACCGGCGCCAAGATGCACTGGTTCGGCAGTCTGCTTGCTGGCAGCAAAGCGGTTTTGCTGCGCGGGGTCAAACCGCAATGGATCCTCAATGCAGTTTCCCAGGAGAAGTGTACTATAGTATGGCTGCTGGTTCCCTGGGCCCAGGACATTCTGGACGCCATCGAAAGCGGCGAAGTGAAGCTTGATGATTATGCGCTTGACCAGTGGCGTCTGATGCATATCGGTGCCCAACCGGTTCCGCCCAGTTTGATCAAACGCTGGAAAACATATTTCCCCAACCATCTCTATGATACCAATTATGGTTTGAGTGAATCCATCGGCCCCGGATGTGTGCATCTGGGTACTGAGAACATCCATAAAGTAGGGGCCATAGGCAAACCAGGCTACCACTGGGAAGCAAGCATCGTTGACGAATCTGGCCAGCAAGTAACTCAGGGACAAGTGGGAGAATTGACTGTAACCGGACCTGGTTTGATGGAATGCTACTTCAATGATCCGGAAGCAACAGCCAAAGTACTCAAAAACGGATGGCTGTTTACCGGAGATATGGCGCAGATGGATGAAGATGGCTTTATTTTCCTGGTGGACCGCAAGAAAGATGTAATCATCAGCGGCGGCGAGAATTTATATCCAGTCCAGATCGAAGACTTTCTCCGCGGACATAATGCGATCAAGGATGTAGCGGTTATTGGACTGCCTGATCATCGCCTGGGCGAGATCGCAGCAGCGATCATTGAGTTAAAACCCCAACACCACTGCAGCGAAGAAGACATTATGGCTTTCTGTTCTGCTCTGCCCCGCTACAAACGACCGCGGAAAATCATCTTTGCTGATGTGCCGCGTAATCCGACCGGTAAAATTGAAAAGCCCAAACTGCGGGAACTATACGCAGGAGGCAGCGTAGTAGAAGTTCAAATCAAAGGTTAAATCCACATCAAAATTAAAAACTTAAAACTGTAAAGGCGCATACCATAAGTGGATGCGCCTTACATAATGTTAGGCTAAAAACGGATGAACAAAATTACAAACCAAATGAGCTAAAACAGAGCAAAATAAATATAATCCTCCAGTGTAACCTTTTTGTTCCATAACCAATAAAATATAGCAAACACTGAAAGGAGGGTTACAAATGTCCTGCGCAAATAATGTCACAAATCAGACCAATGGATGCCTTTGCACTACAATATGCTTTACTCCCAGTCAGGATGCTTATATTGCAGAATTTTACCCACACACAAACTTTGGAGAAGCCCCCTATCTTTATGTAAGTCAATACGATTGTCCAACACAAACCTGCCCATGCACTGATGATTATCGCAGTCTGCTGCAATTTGATCTATGTAGTCTGGGGTGCAATTATATCCCGCCCAATAGTGAGATCATCTATGCTTATCTGGAGTTAAGTATTTATCGTAATGAAGTGCCAGAAGATATTGAAGTATGCCTTTATAATGTTTTGGCTCCATGGGAAGAAAACTGCGTCACTTGGTGCAATCAGCCGCCAATTTCTCACTGCCCGGAATTCTGTAGTACCGTCTGTCCCGAAAACTTCTGCAAACTCTATTTTGATGTCTGCTCACTGGTAAAAGGATGGTACTCCGGGTGTATTCCCAATAATGGAATAATGCTTATTGGTAATGAATTATTTAACAGTCTGGTAGGATTTTATAGTTCGGAATACCCCAATAGTATGCTTTGGCCTA
>CAZNPR010000014.1:0-15680 GCA_964574965.1 uncultured Syntrophomonas sp.
CGGAATCTGAGAGGAGTAAGCGGTTCTGATTCCAGGAGCAGTATCCTTGTGTGGAGGAAAAGAGGTAAAGGCGAGGGTATACCCACCAGAACCCGCACCGGCACAGGCCGCCTGTCAGAGGCAGGTCTCACTACCTTCACCAACAGTAGACCGGGCTTTTCCGGAACACATTGATATGCTCCTGCCCACGTTGGAAAGTTGAAAGTTGAAAGTTGGAAAGGGGTTAGGGGTTAGGGGTGAATTCTTCTATCGTGCCAAACAGGAACTGGATCTTTTCGATCTTCTTTTCCGTATGAAAATGAGCGCAGTACCATTTCCGATATGTTAACCGGTCTTCGATGGTATCCAGCCACTGTTCGGTGCTCTTGTCCACCTGGGATTGATCTAATCCGGGGATGAAAACCTCCACTGGCACATATTTGAGCGGGCAGGTATGGGAAAGCACCACTTCGACCTGATGATCCAGGCTGACCAGTTGGTCTTCTACCTGGGCTTTGATCACGCCATCAGGCTGTTCATCGTTAAACCAATGCCATCCGTATTGAAGGCGGAAATATTTATCCACACTGTAGGCACCCCCGATAACGATACAACTTGCTCCGCCCAGTGTAAAAATTTCCCCGTCCCGGGGAAAGATCAGATTGGGGAATTCATCTTCGATGAAGACTTTCCCTCCGTTCCATTCGGCTTCGCGGTAAACAGGAAGGGTGTGCGGGCGGCGTTCATGGTTGCCGTGCAGACAGAAAAAGGTAATGGGCAGGGCGGAAAGCAGTTGTTTCAAATGCCGGTCGCGCTCATCGGCAAAATAGTTGATCCCCGCATCACCTAAGATAATGAGAATGTCATCCAGTGTGGTTCCCTGGTCGTGACAGAATTCGATCACCCGCGTGAAATCACTGTGGGTGTCTCCGGTTATATAGATCATGCCCTTCCCTTTCCCGCATGCTTGTATGAGTTACCTGAGCGGCTGTTTTTATTGGGATTCTTTGCCCTGCAGTGTAGCATTATATGCCATCTGATTCTGGTTGCGCATCGTATACTGCTCGGTCAGGAACATTTCTCCGCTGATCGAGGCTGCCCTGGCCATCCAGGCAATAAACTCCTGGTCATTTTGCCGCCTCTGCATGAATTTTATAATCATCAGATAAACGGCATTAGGTGCATAATCGTAGATCTTGAGGGCTAAAAAGCCGAATCCTCTGGTGCTCATATTATAACGCAGAAAATCTTTGCCGTACTTCAGGCTGTTAATAAATCTTTTCCCGCCGTAGCGATGCTTTTGTTGTACGATCGCACTGCTTTCATCCAAACGGATCTCATTTATGTTTTGCGCGTTCAGCCCGTATAAATGCTCCGCCAGTTCCGTGATAGCCGGAGATCTTTTCAGGGTGTTCAGGACCCGGGCGATGAAACAACACAACAACAGTATTTCTCCAAATCTTTCATCCCCAACGTCAGATCCATTCATGATTTCAACATATGCTGTGTCATCGTCATAAAAGTGTATTTGTGTCCTTATGTCTATTTTCAATTCGATACCCCGCTTTCCATGTATGGTGCTGAAATGTCCGGAAACTTTGTGCATAGGCAGGAAATTGACGGCGGAACTGCCGCATTGCCGGATAAAATGATGTCCGGCACCGATCTTTTCTTGTATACTCCGCTTGCAGCCAATGACAAAGCCTGATCCGGCAAGTTTAATTATATTATAATTATTGTCTGCAATCCATGCTATTTTCATAAGCCTGTCTCAGGTTCGGTCCTCCATGCAGCCAAAAATAATCAGGAGCCTCCATAAAAACTTCTGTTGTCCGGCTCAACTTAGCGTATAATATAGTTATCTGGCAGAAAGGAGTGCCCTGAATGAAAATTGACATGATCGGTAAAAAATATGGGAAGTTGACGGTCATCGCTGAAGTCGGCAAAGACCACCGCGGTTACAGATACAACTGTATTTGCGATTGCGGCAATCAGGCTGATTATGTTGCCGGTGCTGATTTGCGGCAGGGGCATAAAACCAGCTGCGGATGCAATATAAAAAACCGCCGCAAGACCCACGGAATGGTAGGGACCAAACCCTATCATACCTGGAGCAATATGAAGCGCAGGTGTGATGACGCTGACCATAAGGAATATAAAAACTATGGCGCCAAAGGAATCACCTACTGCGATAAGTGGGCTGCCTTTGAAGGTTTTTGGGAAGATATGCACGAAGGATATCTGGACGGATCGACACTGGAGCGCATCGATCCCGACGAGGGATACTGCAAAGAGAATTGCCGCTGGCTCAATACCCATTACAATAAACGGCATAATTTAGTGTTCAGTTTTGGAGGCCAGGAAATGACCCTCAATCAAATCGCTGAACTGACCGGGATCAATTATAATTCCATCAAGAACCGTTTGCGCCAGGGAATGTCCATTGAAGAAGCGGTCAACATCCCTTCACGCGAGCAGATCACCTATAACGGGGTGACCAAATCGATATCAGAACATGCCCGGGATGCGGGAATGACTTACCGCCAGCTGAAAAAGCGGCTGATGCATGGCTGGTCGGTGGAAAAGGCCATGACCCAGCCGATCAGAAGAAACCGCAAACACCAGGAAGTCAATTGACTAGCCGGGCTCACTTATCCTGCTGCAGTTTTTTATCGATGCTGTAAAGCAACCGGATGATCTCGCCAAAACCTATAAGGAGCATGGCCACAACAAATGTGGCTGCCCAGTTTATCCCTGCCACCGCCCAGCTGAATTCAGTGAAATTTTCCCCCATCATGAATCCGTAAACCAGTCCGGCTGCTAAAGCTATCCATCCCATCAGCTTGATGATCAGCGCTGCAGCATTGAAGTCCGGAATATTGATTCTGCCAAAATTCATATTTTGATAGCTGTCCTGCGCCATGAAATGGGTGCATCCCTGACCGTTTCGTTCCAGCAGCTCCGGTTTGGCTCCCTCGCTCACCCAGATATTCGTGCAGGCGATCGCTTTTTCCGCATTAAAATGCCGGCAATTGCTGCAATCCAACCCCATCACCTTCTTCAAAAAAACTTTGTACTATAAAATTCCCCTTCCCTGGTGAGAATCCTTTTTTCGTGAGGAGTGAGGCATAACCCCTGACCCCTTTCAACTTTCCCCTTGCCCACTGTCACACAAAATCGACGGGAGCAATGAACGATTCAATGCTCCCGTCTTCTATTGGAAAAGTGTGTGGTGGTTTTCAGTTGTAAGATCCCCTTAAAACATGTAGAACCGTCGTGAAGTATGCTTCAAAACGGCTCTATCATAGGGGAGTGATAGGGGGGGATATTTATTTAATTTAATGGCACCAGAAATTAAAATCGTTGCAAAACTTGTGTTACGATAAAAGCTGCGATTTTGTAAAGATCCGAATTTTAAGAGGCAAGTCCTATATATATTACTGTATAAATACTGCGTCTGTTGCTGCCAGTACTGCTGCGATCCGGTGCCATGAAATTTCTGTTTTCCTGAAGCACTCTCTTTTTGCTTCTGTCTCTTATTTATGCAAATGCCATGCCATCATCAGCTGCTTGGCACAAAATCAGCAAAAATTTTTTAGTTGGTTAGTTGGCTGGTTGGTTAGGGGACAGTTGGAAAGTTGATAATTGGAAAGGGATGAAGCAGGCAGGCGGTTTTTATGCTTTGCTTCCCCAGACAGGGGGACCAGACAAGGGGACGGTTCTCTTGTCTGCGGGTGTCGCGGAGACATGAGGACTTAATTTTCCTTTAGCGCAGACAAGAGAACCGTCCCCCCGTCTGGGCCCCTATCTGTCAAAAAACTGTAAGGCAAACCGTACATTGTACGGAGAGCTAAACAGGTTTTTCTGCTGCAGACAAGAGAATTTCTAAAGTTTATAATGTTCTTTATGCTGGTATAATCGTCAAATCAAAAGGATGGAGAGGATGTACAGTGGTACGCATTGCGGACCTGGAATCCGGGCCCTATTGGAAACATGTGAATATGTCAACGGAAACCGCGCCGGACGGTTCCATTCAGGTGGTGGTAAAAATCACCGATGAGCTGCTGCAATTCTACGGCAATGTACACGGCGGGGTCATTGCCGGTTTGATGGACTCATGCATCGCCGTGGCTTTAAATCAACAGCTGGATCCCCGTAAGGGCGCTTCCACGGTAGAAATGAAATTGAATTATCTGCGTCCGGCCAGCAAAGGATTACTGAGGGGGCAGGGTAAGGTCATTCAAATGGGCAGAAAAATCGTGGTGGGTCAGGGCGAGATCAGGGATGAGGAAGGCCGGCTGGTAGCTATTGGCACCGCAACTTTTGCCGTGACTGATCTGTAGATGAGCAGGTGACAGCCCGGCAGGACTGACTCGTGCAGGCTGTCAGGCATAGAAAATCATTCCAATCCGTATTTCTTTAACTTATCATAAAATGCCGAACGGCTTAAATTTAACATCCTGGCCGCTGCACTCTTGTTGCCATTGGTCTTTTTCAGGGTCTCGATGATGATCTCTTTGTCTACATCAGACAGAACCGCGCGGTACTCTGTGGCACTGCTCTTTTTCGGCATGGATTGAAATTGCGCCGGTAAATGTTCGATCTCGATCTCCCCGTCCCAGGTATAATTGGCTGCTCTCTCAATGGCGTTTTCCAGTTCTCTGATGTTGCCCGGCCAATCATAATTCTTCAGTGCTTTTTGTGCCGGCCTGGCGATCCCGGTTATACCGGCTCCCAGAATACGGTTGTACTTTTCCACAAACATCCCGGCCAGGGGAATAACATCTTCCGGACGTTTTCTCAGGGGCGGCAGATGGAACTCGATCACATTTAAACGATAAAACAGGTCTTCCCTGAAATCTCCTTTGGCAATGGCCTGGCGCAGGTCCCGGTTGGTAGCGGCAATGATCCTGACATCAACTGTCTGCACACTGGTTCCGCCTACCCGCATAAATTGTTTTTCCTGCAGGACCTGTAAGATCTTTACCTGTATGGATAAAGGCATGTCGCCGATCTCATCAAGAAATATGGTGCCGGTGTCGGCCTGTTCAAAATAACCCGGTTTGCCTTTTTTGGAGGCCCCGGTAAACGAACCCGGCTCATAGCCAAAAAGTTCAGACTCAAACAGGGTCTCGGGAATGGCCGCACAATTCACTTTCACAAAGGGGTTATCTGTGCGGGGACTGGCTGCATGGATGGCCCGGGCGAACTTATCCTTCCCCACTCCGCTTTCTCCGGTGAGAAGAACTGTTGAACTGCTGCGGGCAATACGGCGTGCATCTTCTTTGATCTTATTTAACTCGGGGTTTAAAGATACGATCCGCTCAAAGCTGTTTTCCCCGCCTATTTTTTCCAGCTCGCTGCGGTAAAAATCAACTTGCTGCTTCAGGGACAATAATTTGACCGCCACCTGCTCAGTCAGAATATTATCGTCAATATAGATCCAGGTCACCACCCCGGTGGTCAATGGCTTTCCCTCTTTGTCCCGTTTGATAGGGATATGGGAGATGACTCTTTTTCTTCCGTTAATGACACCTTCCGTGATCTCAGGCATGCCGTTTTTCAATACCTGTCCGGCTTCCTTGTTTTTCAGGATGGTCTCCACCGCTTTGCCCACCATGTTTTCAGGGCTTTTCATCAGCAGTTCGCTGGCTTGATCATTGACATATTTGATCCGGCCGGAGATATCGGAAACCAGTATGGCGTCAGAAGATGAAGCTAATACTCCTTCGAGGGTAGTCTGCATTTCCTTCACCATTTCCAGTTCATGGGCGATTTGTTCAACATCGGATACATCGAGAATGGTTATGACGGTGCCCATGTAAATATGATTCTCGTAAATGGGCATTTGATTGATAATAACCGGCAGTGAATTGATGGTCCGTTTGGTTCCCAGCAGCCTTTTGTTCATGATGTTCAGTTCCGGCAGCAAATCATGTAAATGCCGGCCTTTTATGGCGGCAAACTGCTTTCCGAACATACCCTCGGCTGCCGGGTTGATGCGCAGGATATAGCCTTTATTGTCAACGATGATAACTGCTTCATAATTGGCATTGAAGAGGGATTGTAAAATCACATTGGCGCGCGCCACAACATCTATACTGCCCCGCAGGTATTCCGCGGTTCCGATCAAACCGGCCACTTCGCCGGAAGGATCCACCACTATCACATTATCGACCTGACTGCGGGTCACCCGTACAGCCAGGGAGACTTCGTCATAGGTCAGTTCTGATGACACAAAGATAGGGTTATAAACAACGTAGGGGGCGCAGGGGTCAGCCAATCCTGCCCCTTCCAGGAGAGCTTTATACAATCTTTTCTTGGGAAACACCCCGATGAGCTTGTTGCTGCTGTCAACCACCGGCAGCGTATTCAAGCTGCATTCCTGGTAATAGCTGATGACGGTCCGCAGCGAATCGTCCAACTTAAGCAGCTTAAAATTGGTATTCATCATCTGCTTGACCGTCAGCCAGGAATCAGCATTCAAAGATTTAAAGCTCATGGTTACACCTTCATAAAACGGATTTGTTCAAATAAATAGACAATTTTCATCATGTTTCGATTATAGCAATTATGAAGTTTTAACGCAAAGTATACATGCCTTGCTTGTTTGCTATCTGGAATGGAAAACTTGATCAAGGGTTTGGGCTGTACGGGTCATTTCCCTGATCCTTGATGCCAGTTCTTCCATGGTTTCCATTTGCTGCTGGCAGGCAATGATATTGCTGTGATGGTCAGTTTTGATCAGTTCCCCGGCCTCGCCGATCTTTTCCATCAGCCTGGTCATATCTTTCACCGTCTCCCTGGCTTGATCAGAAAGTCTGACGATTTTAGCGGTGGTTTTTTTGAAGCTGCTGGTATCTCCCATGACAGCCTCGATAGCGGAATTCAAAACAGTTATTTTGGTTTCATCCGCTGCCTGTTGAATGAGTCCGACGGTCTCATTCATTGATTCTGACAATCGGCACATTTCTCCTAACCCATTTTCAAGAAGGAGCTCTTTTTCCTTCGTGACCGACATTGCATCTGCCAACTGTGCGATGGCACCGGTCATTTCGTGCAAGTCATCTACCAACCGTCCGGTCATAGCAGCTGCCTCTTTATATATCTTTTCATCCTGGGCGGTCAAACGATACAATCTTTTCACCTCTTCTGAGAAAATATCTTTTCCTGCTGTTCAGGCATCAGCTTCCTGTTTGTTTTCAACTGAATTTATATCGCAAAATTCATGCCAGCTTATCATGGTTGGCCTATCCGCCTGACAGAACGTTAAATCCGAGGATAACATATGCTGTAAATAAGCATAGCTCTTGCGTTTAGGGCATTTATTTTCCATGGAAGCATGCTGCTCTCCAACGCTTTGTTTTATTGCCGCTCAATCGGATCAGGAATTTTATAAATATGGCTATACAATGTATGGTTTTCCGTACAATTCCTGCAAACTTTTACTCCTGATGCTTTATCTGTTCGATAATGATCAACGCTTGATTTAAGAAGATGTTTTGCCCAAATCAAGCCGGCACATCCGACAAGTTGCCAGGTGTTAAAACCCTGGCCAGGCAAGGCCGAAACTGTTTCTTAAATTGGCATGGATATTGCGTGTTAATACAAATATAGGGAACAAATATAGAGACCCGTTGACTGGCAAACCAGAGAACGATCCAATCACAGGTTTTTATTGGGAGCGTGAAGGAAACAATGGAAGTTTTGTTGGGGCTTCTGTCTGTAGTATTTATCAATATTATTTTGAGTGGTGACAACGCCATCGTCATCGCTTTAGCCAGCCGAGGCCTTCCCTCCAGGCAAAAAAAACAAGCGATCTTACTGGGGAGCGCCCTGGCGGTCCTATTAAGGATCATATTGGTCGTAGCCGTCACTTTTTTGATGAAGATCCCCTTACTGCAATTCGCGGGCGGTCTGGCTTTGATTTATATTGGCTATGAATTACTGGCAGGTGAAAATAACAGCGAGGATATTGAAACATCCGACAATCTTATCAAAGCCATCAAAACCATTCTGGCAGCTGATTTGATCATGAGCCTGGATAATGTTTTGGCCATCGCGGGGGTAGCCAAAGGCGACTGGCTTATCTTAGGGGTTGGATTAGCAGTAAGTATCCCCATCGTCATCTTTGGTGCTTCGATCTTATCAGCGCTTTTGGACCGGTTCCCGATCCTGGTCTATATTGGTGCCGGGTTGATCGCCTATACGGCTGCAGAAATGATGGTTTCCGATGCCATAGCATGCTTTTATCTCGAACCTTATGCTCTGATGATCAAAATTTTAGTAACAGCCGGCGTTCTGGGAATAGGATATTGGGCTAAGAAAAAGAGAACAGCAGGACCAGCTGACAAGGTCCGATCAAAGATTTCGTGATAATAGTTGGTTAGGGGTTAGTGTAGGGGAGATCGTTGATCTCCCGCATGAACCATTTCTGTTACCCATGTCCTGACTGAACCTCAGACATCGGATGGTTCCAACTTTCAACTTTCTGCTTTCCACTATTATATTTCTATTAAGGAAGCGGACGACTGATAGTCGCCCCTACGCCGCATAGAGCGGAGCTTTTGCCTGACCTCCAGCCCCCAGTCCCCGGTCCCTAGCCCCCAGCCCCTAGCCCCTACTCCCCAGCCCCTAGACCTCACCCCTCAGGAAAAACTTACTTCTGAAGCAAAAAATGGGTGAACATCCATACCTGCCGTGTTATGATTAAATTATCTTATATATGGTAAGGAGTTGGTAAAAGATGCTTAAGAGAAGAGGCTTCGCAGCAATCATTGCAAGTCTTCTGCTGTTGACAATGATTTGTGCTGTTCCCGGCACCGCAGCTGCGTCAGACATCGTAACCATCAAAGCTATTCCGCTGTATCGCTGCTGGAACGGGACAGTACACTGGTACACCACCAACCAGGAGGAACGTGACGGCTGGCTGGCCTCGGGCTTTAATGATGAAGGGATCGCCTGCTATGTTTCCCCGGCTCCCCTGCCCTATACTGTACCATTATACAAATGCATGCTCTACGGTGATATGTACTACGCCATCAGTTCTGCCGATCGGGACGCTGTAATAGGTAAATACGGCTTCTCCTATAACGGCATCGAAGGATATGTGATCCCGGCCAATGATACTTCCTACGGTGATGTCAATATCAACCGCTGGTATCATCCCGAATCAGACCATTCTGACGGTTGGGAATGGCTGTCAGGTGAATCCTTCGTGGCTGCCAGCGACATGAACCGGCATCATTTCTACCAAATAGAAGCTGCCAGCATTCCGGGTTACAACTATGAAGGGGTTACTTTCCGGGCCTGGGATTCTCCTGAAGTCCTGCAGAAGATCAAGGTCACTTCTCCCAATGGCGGAGAAGCTTATAAAGCCGGGGATGTGGTAGAGATCAACTGGTCTTCCTATATTGACGAAGGAGAAATGAACCTCTATTACGCTATGGATGGACCCGCTTCCAATACTTTATACAAAATCGAAGAAGAACTGTCCAATAACGGCAGTTATGAATGGACCGTTCCCAATAAGGCCGGTTCTAATGTAGTCATCGAAGCCCGCTGGTTATATTATGACAATGAGACCGATGCCTGGGCCTATGCCAATGACACCAGCGACTCCGGTTTCAGTATCGCCGGATCGGGCGGGATTTTAAGACCGGGTATCATTATCAATCCCAACTTAAGTATCTTTAAAATGTTTCCTGCCGCTCCTACCGGACTGACGGCAAATCCGTACCTGTTCTCCCGTTTAGACCTGTTCTGGAAGGATAACGCCAACAATGAGACCGGCTATGTGATCGAGCGCAAGACCTCCAGCGGCAGTTATGCCCAAATCGCATCTGTCGGCGCCAACACCACCAAATATTCTGATACCAGCGCCGCAGTCGGCACCACCTATTATTACAGGGTCAAAGCCACCGGGAACTTCGACTCCGGTTATTCCAATGAAGCTTCGGGCACCCTGATCAAACTATCTGCCAAACCCGGTTTCGACTTTGCGAAACTAGCACCGAATGCTCCCAGTGACCTGAAAGCCAGTGCAGTGGCAGGCGATTCCAAAGCGGTTAAACTATCCTGGAAAGCCAGCTCTTCTGATGTCGACGGATACATTATCGACAGAAAATCCGGCTCCGGCGATTGGGAAATGACTTCTACCGCCAGCGCCGATAAGACCAGCATCACTGAAAGCGGCCTGGCTTCAGACACCACATACAGCTATCGGGTAAAAGCCTATAAGCTGTTCGCAAACTCCGAACCCTCCAACACAGTCGATTTCAATACCGCAAGCGGAAGCTCCGGCGGAAGCTCTGGTGAAGGCCCCGTTATTAGCGGTCAGGTCGATCTTGATTTCTTTATCGGCAAAGCTTCCTATAATATCAACGGCGGCGCATCAGCCATGGACGTAAGCCCGGTCATCAAAGAAAGCCGGACTTTCCTCCCCATTCGCTTTATAACCCAGCCGATCGGAGCTGAGATCCAGTGGATCGACAGCGAAAAGAAAGTCATTATCAACCAGGATTCCACCATTATTGAACTATGGATCGGTAAAAACAAGGCCGAGATCAACGGCAGGACTGTCCCCATCGATCCTGACAATACTTCCGTTATGCCTATGATCATCAACGGCCGTACCATGATGCCGCTGCGCTTTATCGCGGAGAACCTGGGCTGCGAAGTGCAATGGATACAGGAAAACAGCCAGATCATCATACATTATCAAGGCAATAAGCTGGATCCCCAGCCCGAGCCGCCCATGAACTAGTCCGGGCATAAGTATTACTGACCACTAAAATACATCGATCAAGAAAGCGGCACCAGAGTAAAAATCTCCGGTGCTGCTTCTTTTCTGACAGGAGGCGCCTCAAACCGTCTCCGGTTTTACTACAGGTTTTACATTATTTTTGCATGGACGCATCGGTTCATATGCGGTAACCTTATGATGTTAACCGTATTTAAAGGATGTCATCAAAACAAGAATTCGGATGTTAATTGGCAGCATACCAGTTGAAATCATATCAAAGGAGTGCAGACAGTGGGCGGATTTTTTGGGGTTGTTTCCAGGGAAGATTGCGTGAATGATGTGTATTTCGGCACGGATTATCATTCCCACCTGGGTACCAGCATGGGCGGAATGGCCATTTGGAGCGGCAGCAGTTTCAATCGGGCGATCCATAGTATCGATAATACGCAGTTCAGGGCCAAATTTGAATCTGACCTGCCTAAATTAAACGGAAAGCTGGGGATCGGCTGCATCAGTGATACAGAACCACAACCGCTGACGGTCCGTTCACGCCTTGGTCAATATGCCATCAGCACCGTTGGCAAAATCAATAACCTGGATGAAATAGTGGACAAACTGTTCGCCAATCATCATAACCATTTCCTTGAGACCAATCGGGGCGAAATCTACCCGACGGAGCTGGTGTCGGTGATCATCGACCAGGAAAACTCTTTCAAGGATGGTCTGTTAAAGGCCCAGGAGCTCATCGATGGTTCCTGTTCGATCCTGGTTTTGACTCCCCGGGGGATCTTCGCGTCCCGTGATAAAATGGGCAGAACGCCTGTAATGGTGGGCAAAAAAGCCGGTTCGTATTGTGTCTCCTTTGAATCCTGCACTTTTGCCAACCTCGGATACAGTTTCGAATATGAACTGGGTCCAGGGGAAATCGTCTTTATGACCGCCGACGGTTTTGAGACGGTTTCACCGCCCCGGGAAAAAATGAAGATCTGTGCTTTCCTGTGGGTCTATTATGGTTATCCCTCTTCCACCTACGAAGGCATGAACGTAGAAGTTATGCGCTACCGGAATGGCGTGGCGATGGCCAAAAAAGACGATGTGGAAATCGATCTGGTGGCGGGGATCCCCGATTCAGGCATCGGTCATGCGATCGGCTATTCCAATGAATCCAAAGTGCCTTATGGACGGCCTTTTATCAAATATACCCCTACCTGGGCCAGGAGCTTCATGCCTCAGGATCAGACCATCCGCAACCTGGTGGCCAGGATGAAACTGATGCCGATCCCGGAACTGGTATCCGGCCAGCGGCTGCTGTTCTGTGACGATTCCATCGTCCGCGGTACACAATTACGGGAAACAGTTGACCTGTTATATAACTGCAATGCCCGGGAAGTGCATATCCGTTCCGCCTGCCCGCCGCTGGTGTTTGGCTGCAAATACCTTAATTTCTCCGCTTCCCGTTCGGAAATGGATCTGGTAGCCAGACAGGCCATCATCAAACTGGAAGGCAGGGAACCGGGGTCATTTGACGAATATTGCGACCCCTCCCATGAAAAATATCATTGCATGGTAAACCGCATCAAAGAAATACTCAATTTCTCTACCCTGAAATATCAAAACCTGCCAGATATGCTGGATTCCATCGGCATAGACCATGAGAAGGTTTGTACGTATTGCTGGAATGGCAAAGGCTGATTAGTGAGGGGTGAGGGGTGAGGAGTTAGGGGCTAGGGGCTAGGGGCTAGGTGTGAGGCGAAAAGTTGAAAGTTGAAAGTTGGAACCAGCCGATGTCTGAGCGATAGTAAAGTAAGTGCCAAACAAATAAAAGGGGTGCATATCATCGTGCGCCCCTTTACTATTGCTTAACAATTGCTCCGCTATTGTTCAAACGTACCCGTTATTTGCGGGCCCGTAAAGCTCTCCCGCCTCACTGTTTCAACTGCCAACCGACCAGCAAGAGCACATCCTTGTGTGGAGGAAAAGCGGTAAAGGCGGGGGTATACCCACCAGAACCCTTCCCGGCAAAGGCCTTTTGCCAGAGGTTGGGCTTTCTCCATACCACCAGTAGTAGACCGGGCTTTTCCGGAATACAATGATTGCTCCTGCAACTAGCCAACTATCATGTTGCTGCAGTTTAAAACATCCCTGATCTTATGCTGGACCATACTCTTGATGGCTTCCCGGGCCGGTTTCAGATATTGGCGGGGATCGAAATCACCCGGGTTGAGAGCTAAATATTCCCGGACAGAAGCCGTCATCGCCAGCCGCAGGTCGGTATCGATATTTATTTTGCAGACCCCCATGGTCCCGGCCTGGCGCAGCATCTCTTCCGGTACGCCCTGGGCGCCCTTTATATCCCCCCCGTACTGGTTACATTTGGCCACAAATTCCGGCAGCACCGAGGAAGCTCCATGTAATACCAGCGGAAAGCCGGGCAGCAAAGCTGCAATTTCTGCCAGGCGGGCAAAATCAAGCCGGGCATCGCCTTTAAACTTATGGGCACCATGGCTGGTACCGATGGCCACCGCCAGGGAATCACAGCCGGACTTGTAAACAAATTCGGCCGCCTGCTCCGGATCGGTATAACTGCTGTCGGCAGCGTTTACTTTGACATCATCCTCCACGCCTGCCAGCCTGCCCAATTCGGCCTCTACCACTACCCCCCTGTCATGGGCGTACTCCACCACTTTTTTGGTCAGGGCTATATTTTCCGCAAAAGAAAACTTGGAACCATCGATCATCACCGAAGTAAATCCACCGTCGATGCAGGATTTACAAATCTCGAAGTCTTCCCCGTGATCCAGATGCAGGCAGATGGGAAGGCCGGTATCCTCCACCGCCGCTTCCACCAGCTTCATGAGATAAATATGTTTAGCATATTTTCTGGCTCCGGCAGAGACCTGTAGAATCAAAGGGGCTTTTTCTTCTCTGGCAGCTTCGGTGATTCCCTGAATGATTTCCATATTGTTGACGTTAAATGCCCCTACTGCACATTTGCCGTATACTTTTTTGAACATTCCCTTCGTAGTTACCAGCGGCATAATGATTCCCTCCCAATAATTGATTAATTATTATTCTCTTGCATAGTATTTACAAAGAAGTCATTCCGTATCGGTAAATCATATAAACTTTTCTGCCCTGGTATCCGATGGCCAAATCCGGGCAATAATTTTAAAAGCAAAAAATTCATAACCACATTATACCATTGCCTGCAGTGAAAAAAAGGAAGCAATTGGTATGTTTTTTTCGTTTCTATTTGCCAAATATTTCTTTTTAATCTAATATATAGTTAAATAATATAATTAATTCAAGGAGAGAAATGTTGTGACCAATTTTTCTTGGGGGATCATGCGCAGATCTATGTTATCAGCGCTATTGTCTGTGGTTGCCATCATGATCATGGCTGCCTTCATGCCTGCTTTGTCCTGCGATGTTGCGGTAGTATCAGGGAAATATACCACCGACGGCAAGCCGGTGCTGTGGAAGAATTTTGACTGTTCAGCCGCCTGGCCGCAACAAGTCATCTATTTCCCGGCCAAAAATCCGCAAGCCGGCGACTACTTCATGCTGTATCATCACGATGATTTCATGGAAATGATCAATGATTCACCTATCATGCCGCAGTCAGGAGCTAATGAGGCTGGTTTTGCGGCCTCGGTAGCCGCAGTCTACGAGGACCTGGCGCCGCTGCACGAATCCGGAAACCTGAATACTGATCTGGTGCAGGATGCCGTGGAACAATGCGCCACGCTGGAGGATTTTGAAAGCCTGCTTAAGACCTGGCCCAGTTCCCACTTGAATCATGCCATCAGCGCTAATTTTGTAGTGGTGGATGCCCAGGGCGGCGCAGCTCTGTACGAATGTTATACCGGCAAATATTCTTTTGGACTGTTATATATCCAGTATCGAAAATATGACGCCAATACCGGCAAAGTAACCGATGATAAAGGAAGGACCATCAAGGAAGGTCCGGCGAATCACCCGGGATTCATCAATCGAACCAATCTCAATTATTATGTCTGGTATAATTCGGGCGTTGATCGATATTTACGGGCCCAGGATCTACTGACGGATCTGGCTGACAAAAACACCTTGAACGGCCAGAGCCTGATGCAGGTGGTCAGTAAAGATGTGGTCGGCAAACAGGCCGACAGCAACTCTGCCAGCAATTACAGCACCACTTATTGCATCAGCCGCAACCAGACCAGATCCGGCACGGTCTTCCAGGGTGTAGCCGCGGGAGACGATCCTTTAAAATCAGTTTACTGGACTGCTCTGGGGGAACCTTCCATAGCCGTATATGTACCTCATATGATCGGCGCCCGGTCGGTATCCGAGTATGCCTATATGGATACCGTCGGCAGCGATGGAGTGATGCAGGATCTATCGGACAATGCCCTGCTAACCATTGCTGAAGATAAACTGGAGATCTCAGCCGGGATCCATACAAGCAACCGGGGATCGGTGTTGACCGGTGCTTATAATAAATACATCGATAAAACAGCGCTGGCAAGTGTCCAGCAATGGACCATACCCCTTGAAAATACCGTTATCGATAAGACCGATGAATTCATCAGTCAGCTGGACAGCGACCCGGCGCTGCTCACCCAGCAAAATCTACAGGCATTTACCAGCTATTGCGGCAAATATATATATGAAAACTATGTCGCCTCCTCCGCCGAAGCTGTTCCATGGACTTTCAGTCTGACTGCAGAGCCCCCGGCTGAACCGGGAGAAGAGACGCCGACCGAACCGCTAGAAGAGCCCCCGGCCGAACCGGGAGATGAGCTCACCGATCCTGAGGGAGGTACCACTACTGATCCGTCCGGAGGTACTACCACTGATCCGTCCGGAGGTACTACCACTGATCCGTCGGGAGGAACGACTACTGATCCATCGGGGGGTACGACTACTGATCCATCGGGGGGTACGACTACTGATCCATCGGGGGGTACGACTA
>CAZNPR010000014.1:15780-33258 GCA_964574965.1 uncultured Syntrophomonas sp.
ACGACTACTGATCCTGAGGGAGGTGTGACCCCTGAGGAACCTGCGGTGCCGGCTTATGATAAATCCGTCTTACAATCTTTGATCCTGACAGCCACTACCAATATTGAGACCGCTACCGTAAGTGCGGACGGAAGCAATTTAACACGGGCTGAACAATGGGTCACCTCCGCTGAGAAGGCTGCCTACCGCGAAGCTATCAATGCAGCCACGGCAGTTGCTCAGGATTCTGCTGCTACCCAGGAGGAAGTCGACCAGGCCGTGAAGGACCTGCGGGCAGCCGACCAGGCGTTTTACAACGCCAAAGAACCCGGCACCAAATCCGGTGTAACTTTAAGCGGGCGGGTATTTTATAAAGAAAGATTATTTAAACCACGTTACCCGGTGGAAGGCGCCAAAGTCTATATACGCAGCAAAGGCAAATTATATGCTGCTTACAGCGATGCCGAAGGAAATTACGAATTGATCACTGATCTCCCGGCCGGGTTCTATTCGATCTATTGCACCCATCCGCAATATGGTCAATTATTCAAATTCCAATTTATCGGTTTATTCAATTACTATGAATTCCTGTACACCATTTGATCCTGCTGTAATAAGCTGGCAGAGCGCGATTCATTGTTTTTAACGGTCTGGGGGATGCTGATCACAGCATCCCCTTATTGCTTGATTCCACGCTTATTTCGCCCTAGCGTATCCATCGGCTAGAAACCCTTTGTTGGCAAGTCCTGTAAACTTCAGCTATTTCATGCAACCCGGCAATGTTATAATAAAAGTTATTAATAGCTTTTTACAAATTAAGAAACAAGGGGCAGATGATGTATGGAAGAAATGGACAGGAGACCGGGGAGTTTAAGCGGCGTGACGGTGATCGATTTCACCTGGGTGCTGGCCGGGCCGCATTGCACCAAACTATTGGCCGACATGGGCGCCGCCGTTATAAAAATTGAACCCTACGGAATAGGAGCCAATGAGCGGCACCTTTCCTTGCAGAAGACTCATGACGGGGTCACTCAGAGTTCTTATTCCATTAATGTGAACCGCAGCAAAAAAAGTGTCTGCGTTGATTTAAAAAATCCCCGGGGGAAATCGCTCATCTGCGAGCTGATCAAAAAGGCGGATATCATCGTGGAAAATTATGCTCCCGGGGTGATGGAGCGTTTGGGGCTGGACTATGCATCCGTAAAAACCATCAAAGAAGATATCATCTATTGTTCGATTTCCTGCTTCGGCCACTGGGGCCCCTACAGCCACAAGCCCGGCTATGATTTGATCGCCCAGGCTGCCAGCGGCTGGACTGCCCAGAGTGAACAGGTGCAGATCGCGCCGGTATCCATCGGTGATACCACCGCCGGTGTCCATGCTGCCCTGGCTATCGTGGCAGCGCTGCTGGTGAAGAACAGCCAGGGTATCGGGCAGAATATCGATATTTCTATGAATGACTGCCTCTTTTCCCTGCATGAGAATACCATTCCCTGGTATACGCTGTGTCAGGCGGTGGGAGAACCGATCGACCCTCCCAAAATCGGCCGGGTCCATCAAGGCTATGCACCTTACGGTCTTTATAAGGGCAAGAACGGGGTGGTGGCCATCGCTTTATTATCGGAAAACCGCTGGGCGGAATTGATCCAGGCTATGGGAGAAAAATATGCCTGGCTCTTGACTGATCCC
Organism: uncultured Syntrophomonas sp.; assembly: GCA_964574965.1. GTDB lineage: Bacteria > Bacillota > Syntrophomonadia > Syntrophomonadales > Syntrophomonadaceae > UBA1368. Next base: position 17,449 of record CAZNPR010000014.1, read on the forward strand.
CGGGTCAAGGATGTACCATCCCGCTGCCAGAATTCCGGTGTGATCCACCAGGCGCTGGATGAATGGGTCATGGAACAAGATTCGGTCGAAGAAGTGGAACGGCTGTTGGATGAGGTCAAGGTGCCCTGTATGCGAGCCCGGTCCATCGAAGAATTGGTGGACAGCGATCCCCAGATACAGGCCCGGGAGATGATGCCATTGATCGAGCAGCCCTTTATCGGACCTATGAAAATGTACGGCAGTCCCATCAAGATGTCGGAAACCCCTTCCTGTATCCGCGGACACAGTCCGCTTTTGGGCGAGCACAATGCCCAGGTCTTGAATGAATATTTAGGATACACCGATACCCAGATCAGGGGCTTGTATGAAACCGGAGCCCTTTATCATGAAGCTGCAGTAGATCGGCTCCGAGGGTCGGTTTAAATATACCATGGGGGAAGGAGTACAGCAGTATGAACGAGAAGATGAAAGCCCTGGTTTACTATGAACCAGGAAAATACGGGCTGACGGATGTTCCCGTCCCGGTGATTTTAAAACCCACAGACGTTGTGGCCAAAGTCACTCTGGCAGCCATCTGTACCAGCGATATCCATCAGGTACGGGGAGAGATCGAGGGCATCCCCTATCCGCGGATCCAGGGACATGAGTTCTGCGCCGAAGTGGTAGAGGCCGGTGCGGAGGTCAAAAATCTCAAGGTTGGTGACCGGTGTATGGTGCTTCCGGGCACCTTTTGCGGCGGGTGCGATATGTGCCGGGCGGGTCGTTTCCTCTTCTGCCGGGATGGAGGCATTTTCGGCGGATTCAGTCTGGAAGGATGCCACGCCGAATACATCAGGATCCCGCAGGCAGATCAAACCATGTTCCCCATCCCCGAAGGATTGACAGAAGAGGATGTGATCATGCTGCCGGATATGCTGGCCACCGGCTGGTTCGGCATCACCAATGGCGGTTTCACGGAAGGAGGGACTGTTGCGGTAATTGGCGTCGGCCCGGTGGGGCAATGTGCCTGTCTTCTGGCCAAAAAGGCTTTCGGCGCCCGGCAGGTCATCGCCGTCGATACCCTCCAATACCGGCTGGATATAGCTAAAGACGCAGGGAATGCTGATGTTCTAATCAATCCCGCTCATGATAAAGCGGTAAAGAAACTAATGGAAGCCACGAATGGTCAGGGCGTTGACCTGGTGGTTGAAACTGCCGGGATCAAAGCCACCTTCGACCTGGCCGTAAGGGCGGCCAGGTACAATGGAACGATATCCACTGTGGCTGTTCCTGCCGCTCCCTTCGAAGTCAATATGCCGGATATCGTTTTCAGGAATCTGACCATCAAGGCTGGCATCCAAAACGGATCCGGGATCCGGAAAATGATGAAACTGATCATGGCCGGAAAGATCGACACCCGATTCATGCTCACCCACCGGGCCCCTTTGAATGATATTGAAAAGGGCTACGATATATTTGGTCATCAAAAGGGTCACTGCCTGAAGTGGCTGATCACACCCTAGAGCGCCAAAAATAAGCTCTAGTATGCCAGATTGACAACGAATTGTTAAGCCCAACTATTAGTTCTTCATTCCTTTGCCCAAATCGCTCAGTTCCAGGCCGGAAGGGTCGATCAGGGCTGCGTTCTGCTCTTTTTGGGCTGCAGTGGTGGCCGGTATGGTCCCATCCAGTTGGCCGGCGATGCTTTGTGCCCGCAGTTCTCCCAGTTTGACCAATGCCGGCACGGCTTTTTCGTATTCGGCATATGTGCAGAAGGCACTGGGATCGTTCTTGACATATTTGGCGATCAGGCTGCCAACCTGGCTTACCTTTGCTTCCCATTTGCCATCGGCAAAATATCCATCCACAATCTCCTGCAAATATTGATGATATTTGGCCTTATACTCTTCATTGGCCAGCAGTTGGGCAAAAAGCGGCCGGTCTTCCAAAGTCACTCCGCTGACCGGGGTATCGACGGGGAAATTCACCACAGCCGAAGCGCTGCCGGACTGAAAGCCACCGAAGGAGAAGTTATAATCCCAGGGCAGAATGGTGATTTGTCCGCCTTTTTCATAGATGTAATAATTCTGCGCCATGTTGGAAGAATAGCTGTCCAGGCTGACTACCACGGTATGGGCTGCCATATAACGCAGGGTCTGATCCACATCAAAATACGTTTCCAGCTCTGTCCCGGTGCTCAGGTTCTTCAGCGCCGTGATCACCCGCTGGTAATCTGCCTCATCCGTTTTGCCCACCGCATTTTCGAATATGGCTGGATAGCTGTCCGGGTCGTCATCGGTGTATTTCAGGTCTCCGCCCGTTGTGCGTCCCCCGGGAAAATTCCCTGCTCTGCCAGCCTGCCGTTTTGCATTGATCTCCGCCGTTTGCCCGTTACTTTCTGCTTGGTTTACAACATCAGCAGCCCTCTGGTCATTGGTCGTCTCCCCGGCCGTACGGCTGTTATCGGTCATGGGATCCATGGTACCAGCCTCGGGCATATCGTCCGGCCTGGCAGGCCTTTCCCCTCCCGGAGGCATTCCCGGTCCTCCCGCCGGGAACGCATGCCTCTCCCCTTCAGGCATTTCTGGCCTCTGCATGCCGGCTGGCATCCCTTCCTGATTTTTGTCACCCATATCCATAGACTTTACATTATATAGGATGCCGCCGGTGCCGTTGACCCTGCTCAGATAGCTGTCATCATAGGATTCCACCGCCAGATAAAAGCCCCAGGGTTCACCATTTACATTTATATCAGCAAAATCATATAGCGGTGTTTTTACCCCTATATAATTTTGTATATCATAAGACAGGTATTCTTTCATATAGCTGTTGTCGCCCAGCATATTGTTCAGCACGAAACAATCCAGCCCGAAGCAGGTCTGACCTTCTATATATTCATCAAACTTGAGGCGGAAACTGTAGCGTTCCGTGGAGTCGGATTGGGCTACCTGGCTGAGGCTGGAATTCCCCTTGGGCCTGATCCCCACACTTTGAAACCGGGTACCGTTGACGACCACATCGGCCATAATATATTCTTCCGCCCGGGCATTTTCCAGCATGGCTTGCCATTCGGAAGGATCGGCCTCGATCTCGATCTTGATGACGTCGCCGCCGAACAATTTGCTTTCATATTCCTGAGTGATGCCGCTGGCTGTAGTGTCCTGCCGGCCATAATACACCAGCAGCAGGCCTGCCGCCAGGGCTATGATTACGGCAGCGGCAATGATCAGATTGATATATTTACTTTTGATCACGACTGGTACCTCCTGCCATGCAAGTTACATATATTCGCCGTTGTAGCTGACCAGAACGGCATTTTCCACGCCATTTACAGCCAGCAGTTCATTCACCATCCCCGCTTCCCGGTCTCTTAAGCGAACTTCCACGGTCAATTCGATCCCGTTCCTGTTGACGGTCTTGGCTTTGACCAGATATTTTTTGGTTTTGGCTTTGATCATTGAGATAATGTCTGCTTCAGCCTTCTGGTCTCCATAGTTCACCACGATCAGATAAGGTATGTCGATACCCCTCCGATTGACAAAGATAAACAGCACCAGGCCGATGAAAAGCGTGCCGAAGATGGCCAGGGGCAGCAGTCCGGCCCCCACCACTATGCCGGCGGAAATCGCCCAGAATATATAGGCGATGTCCAGGGTCTCCTTCACCGGTGTCCGGAAGCGAACAATGGAAAGGGCGCCTACCATACCTAATGACAGGATCACGTTGGAGGAAATAGCCAGAATGATCAGCGTAGTGATCAGGGTCATGGCGATAAGGGTCACCCCAAAGGACGATGAATACATCACCCCGGCAAAGGTCTTTCTGTAAACCAGGAAAATGAACAGCCCCAGACACAGGGCGATGAGCATAGCCAATGCTATGTCAGTATAGGATAACGAAGCAGCTTTCTCCAGGAAACTGGTTTTGAAAATGTCCTGAAAAGTCATTTAAAAATATCCTCCTTAAGTTATAAAGTTCTGCCCATTGCGTATTTGGAAACTGCCGCGGCCTGACGGCTCTTCAGCTGGATCACATTGCGGATCACCTGCGGCAGATAGTCATCATATTTCACCTCCAGGATCATGTTGTTGGTGATCCTGGGGCAGAAGAGCCCGGGGCTGAAAAATTCCCCAATGCTGTTGCTGGCGCGGATATCCGAATCGATAGTGATCCGCACATTGCCGGCGGGATACAAATAAGCCTGGCGCTGGTAGTCCACGATCACCCGGGGCCGCAGCTGTTCATAGTGCATTTTGGCGTAAAGTTCGTTAAATAGTTTTTTATTACTTGTCAGCAGAAATGACCGCTGGCCTTTGAGCAGCATCTCGCATTCTTCCCGGGTAATGACCTCCGCCTCTTTTAAATTGAGCCCCCGGCGCTTGCTCTTTTTTTCCAGCTTCATATAGGAAGGATCATCATTGTAATAGCGGAGGCGGAATTTTTCCCGCACAGAAAAACCCTCGATCTTTTCCCGCAGTGCTTTGTCATAAAGATTGTCAAAATACAAACTACGCACCTGATAACTGCCTGCTTCCCCGGTATATTGGTCGCGGGTCATAAGATGCTGCAGCCGGGACTGCAGCTGAAGAAAATCGGCATAATTGATATAATGTTTCAATTCATGGCGGTATCTTGCTTCCGGCAATATCTTCCGTCCTTTCTTTTGCATAGGGGCTGCATAAAATTCAGCCGGGGCAGTTTCCACACTGTGCCAACCTGCTGCCGATCATACATCACCACGCTGCAACGTGATCATAACCATAATGTAAACCTCTTTTGTGAAGAAAAGATGTCCAACAAATGAAAAAGCCGTGAATTATTTGTTTAATAATAATTCACGGACTTGTCAGTATTTATGATTTTAAAGAGGCAGCTTCTCATGGAGACCAAACCGCTTTCATCCACGCTGCTCAAAACCCATTACTTCTTCTCAGGATCGATGGGTATAATAATCAGCTTGGCGATCTTTTCCTGGTAGCGCTGGTAACAATCATTGGGACATTGATTTTTGCAGTAATACGTTCCCAACTGATAACAATAATAATCATCTGATTCTTTTGGCTTCTCCTCATGCTGGCCCTGGTTCTTTTTTTCAGGTTCCTGACTCATGATTGCCTCCTATGGTTTAAGATCTCTTTAGTCGTTAAGCTTTTATACTATATCATAAAAGGCCAGAGGCAAAAAGCAACCTTTTATCACCAGATCAGGTCAGCGGGGTAAACATAAAGACCGGCGGACGTCCTTCTTTTACGGCTTCCGGCTTATAATCGATACAGGGCGGGTCCTCACTGATCATCTTATCCAGGACATGCTTGTACATCCTTCTTTTCATTTCCGTCATGGTAGCCCTGGATTTATTGAAGGTTTTGGCGAAAGCCACTGCTTCTTCCATGGTCTTTTCCGCATCTTCGCAGGCTTTCATGATCACGTTATACTTCTCCAGTTCAACGGCGCCCAGCTTGTCACCGGTCAGCAGCATACGCTGGTAAAGGTGATACGGCATGATGCGCCTCATCCATTCCAGCATGGAAGGCACCAGTTGGATGCCCAGGTTGATTTCCGGGAAACATAAGAATCCTCTGTCTGCTCTCATAAAGCGGAAGTCACAAGCTCCGGCCAGCATAAATCCGTTTCCGAAAGCATGTCCGTTGATGGCTGCAATGGTGGGAAATGGGGCCATCATCAGGGAGGTGAACACCTCGTGATTGCGGTAGAACCATTTGCTTATGCCAGGATAATCATTATCCTGGGAAGCTTTAAAGATCCAATCAGTGTTGACTCCGAGACTGAAGAATTTTGGGGCACTGGAAGTCAAGACCAGTGCTTTGATCTCCTGGTCTGCTAAAATTTCACTGTAAACCGCCAGCATCGCTTCCGTCCAATCTGGATCCTGGCGATTCTCCCCATTATTCATGATCATGATTGCTACCGTACCGTCTTTTTGCCATTCTACTACAGCCATAATACCTCCTATGATTGTCCTATTGATAGATATCGATCAGCCCAGTTCTGCTTAGAATGCAAATTTCTCTGTCAATAGCGTGAAAACCTTCCTTCGAATCAAAAATATTTGCTTCGGAACTGTCCGGGCCACAATAATCCTGCTCTTATTTTAATTCATCCAGATCATAGGGTGTCTCCTGATACACGTGATAATTCAGCCAATTGGTAAATAAAAGGTTGGCGTGACTGCGCCAGCTTACTTTGGGCGGTTGGCCGGGATCATCATCCGGGTAATAATTTTTGGGTACAGCGATTTCAAGGCCTTCGCTGATATCCCTTTCATATTCCCGCTTCAGGCTTTCAGCATCATATTCGGAATGTCCGGTGACAAATATCAGGCGCCCGTCTTTGGAGGATACGATATAAATACCCGCCTCTGATGACTCCGACAGTATCTCAATACCCTCCACCTTTTCAATATCCTCCCGTCTTACTTCAGCGTGCCGGGAATGAGGCACATGGAACTCATCATCAAATCCCCTTAGCAGCGGTACATTTTCCTTGTTTTTAGTATGCGGGAAAACCCCGAACAATTTAGCATCCAGCAGGTGTTTGGGAACGCCATAATGATAATAAAGTCCTGCCTGGGCACCTACACAGATATGCAGGGTGGAAAATACATTGGTGCGCGACCAGGCCATGATCTGCTGCAGTTCTTCCCAGTAATGCAATTCCTCAAATTCGAGTTTTTCTACTGGTGCCCCGGTTATTATCATCCCATCAAACCTCTGATCATGAATATCACCAAAGGTAACGTAGAAGTTCTCCAGGTGTTGCTCCGAGGTATTCTTTGAGATATGGGAACCGGTATGCAGTAGGACAATTTCCAACTGCAGTGGGGAATTACTGAGCAGCCTCAGCAACTGCGTTTCGGTAACACTTTTTAACGGCATAAGATTGAGTATGGCGATCCTCAGCGGCCTTATGTCCTGGGTAAAGGCCCGGTGCTCTCCCATAATAAAAATATTTTCATTGCTTAAGATTTCTGTTGCCGGCAGATCGTCAGGTATTTTTATGGGCATGAAAAATTTCCCTCACTTTAGATGATTTAAACCAGCCTCTTATCATGATTCCAGGAAAAGAGCGGTAGACAAATATCTCTCTCCGGTATCAGGTAATAAGGCTACGATCGTCTTGCCTTTATTCTCCGGTCGTTTGGCAATTTGGGCAGCTGCATAAACAGCGGCTCCGGAAGAGATCCCCACCAATAAGCCTTCCCTTTGTGACAATTGACGAGCTGTATTGAAAGCATCTTCGTTTTTAACTGTAAAAATCTCATCAATGATCTCCCGTTTTACTATAGCCGGGACAAATCCAGCCCCTATGCCCTGGATCATATGGGGTCCAGGTGTTCCGCCCGATAATACCGGGGAATCAAAGGGTTCAACCGCTATAATTTTAACCTCTGGTTTTTGGGATTTTAAGAACTCACCTGTACCGGTTATCGTACCACCGCTGCCGACTCCAGCCACAAATATATCTACTGCCCCGTCAGTATCCCGCCAGATCTCTGGGCCGGTAGTTTTAAAATGTATAGCGGGGTTAGCCGGGTTCTCAAATTGCTGGGGCACAAAGGAGAATGGTATATTGGCAGCCAGTTCCTGTGCCTTTTTGATAGCTCCTGACATTCCCTCGACACCCGGGGTCAAAACCAGTTCCGCCCCCAGGGCTTTAAGGAGGTTCCGGCGCTCTGCACTCATGGAATCAGGCATGGTAAGGATCAGTTTATAGCCTCTGGCAGCGGCGACAAAAGCCAGGCCAATACCAGTGTTGCCGCTGGTAGGCTCAATGATCACGGAACCTTCTTTGAGCAAGCCTCTGTCTTCAGCGTCCTTGATCATAGCGTAGCCGATCCGATCTTTCACACTGCCGGCAGGGTTAAAGTATTCCAGCTTGGCCAGCAGTGTGGCTTCAAGATTTTGGGCCTTATTATAATTACTTAGTTCCAGTAAAGGTGTATTGCCAATTAAATCTGTCAGGCTTTTTGCGATTTTGCTCATATTTAACGCTCCGTTTCTTTAAAATTTGTTGATAACGGCCGCTGTTCTTTAACACTGCGCCGCTACGGCAAGGGCCTGGTCAAGATCATAAATCAGATCCTCAACATCTTCAATGCCGATCGATAGCCGGATCTGATCGGGCGTAACCCCGGCAGCCACTAATTCTTCCTCCGACAGCTGTGCATGAGTGGTGCTGGCAGGGTGGATGACCAGGGACTTCACATCGGCTACATTGGCCAGCAAGGAGAATATTTCCAGGCTGTCAATAAATTTTATCCCGGCTTCGATCCCGCCCTTTATGCCAAAAGTAAAGATGGAACCTGAACCTTTCGGAAGGTATTTCTGGGCTAAATCATAATACTTACTGCCCTTCAGACTGGGATAGTTTACCCAGGCCACCTGAGGATGATCCTTGAGGTGTGCAGCGATCACTCTGGCATTATACACATGTCTTTCCACCCGCAAAGATAAGGTCTCCAAACCTTGCAGCAACAAGAAGGCATTAAAAGGGCTTATAGCGGCACCGGTATTTCTCAGCAGTCCTACCCGGGCTTTGGTAATATAAGCTGCCGCTCCAATATCGGCTGCATATCTGATGCCATGATAGCTGGGATCGGGCTCGGTCAAGGCCGGAAATTTTCCGCTGCCCGTCCAGTCAAATTTTCCGGAATCAACGATGACTCCGCCGATGGAGGTCCCGTGTCCGCCCATGAATTTGGTCGCTGAATGAACCACGATATCAGCCCCGAATTCGATCGGTCTGATCAGGTAAGGGGTGCCAAAAGTATTGTCGATGATCAGCGGAATGCGATTTTCATGAGCAATACCCGCCACAGCCTCAATATCGATCAGGTTCATGCTGGGATTGCCTATTGTCTCTATATAAAGAGCTTTGGTTTTTTCATTGACAGCCTGGCGAAAGTTTTCCGGATCATCAGGATCCACAAACCTGGTTTTGATACCGAAGGCGGGAAAAGTAGCGGCAAATAAATTATAGGTCCCGCCGTACAAGGTACTGGCGGAAACGATCTCATCACCGGCACCAGCGATATTAAGTATAGCATAGGTGATCGCTGCCGACCCGGAAGCTGCAGCCAGTGCGCCTGCCCCGCCCTCCAGTGCTGCGACTCTTTGCTCAAAAACATCCGTGGTCGGATTCATGATCCGGGTATAAATATTGCCTGATTCTTTTAAAGCAAACAAATCAGCCGCATGCTGCGCATTTTTAAAAACATAGGAGGTAGTCTGATAAATAGGCACTGCACAGGAGCCCGTGGTTGGATCAGGCTGCTGGCCTGCGTGGACCTGCAGTGTGTCAAATTTTAATTTTCTTGCACTCATCTATCATTCTCCTTCGTTCATAATTTGCTCCATTGTGATTGCAGCATTGGCAAATAAACTTTTTAAATATACTGCGCAATCCCTTTATCATTATACTTTTCTTATTATAAAGTATTCCTATCAGAATAGTATAATATTAATAAACATAAAGAATATAGTCAACAGTAAAGAAAAATAACCTCTTATATAATGACCAAATAATAGCTTCTGGCAGACGGCCATCATGGCAGTTATAATATAATTATAAACAAGTCTTCCAAGTATTTTAGGAGGAAATTTTTCATGGTGAGTATCGAACATTTTGTTAAGGTAAAAAGTTTAGCCGAAGCTTATGAACTGAATCAGGAACGTATGAATACTGTTCTGGGCGGATTCATGTGGCTTAAAATGGGCAACCGCAAGATCCAAAATGCCATCGACCTGTCAGGGTTATCTTTAGATACCATCGAAGAATCCGAAGAGGAATTTAGCATCGGCTGCATGTGCTCGCTGAGAACGCTGGAACTGCACGAAGGTTTGCACGATGCGTTCCAGGGTGTTATAAGAGAGGCTGTGCATCATATCGTCGGGGTGCAATTTCGCAATGGAGCCACGGTGGGCGGAAGCGTTTACGGACGTTTCGGTTTCTCCGATGTTCTGACATGTTTTTTGGCCCTGGATTGTTATGTGGAGCTATATAAGGGCGGCATCGTACCGCTGTATGAATTTGCCACGATGAAATCCGACAATGATATCCTGGTTCGCATTTATATAAAAAAAGACGGCCGGAAGGCATCGTATCAATCCCAACGCATCACCCAAACGGATTTTCCGATCATTGCGGCGGCAGCGGCCAAAAAAGGCAACACCCTTTTTATTTCCATCGGGGCCCGACCGGGAAAAGCCAGTTTAGTTATAAAGGATGATTGCTTGCTGGATGAAAACTCTACCGATGATGAGATCGCAGCTATTGCAGAGTGGGCCAGGGATCAGTTCAAATACGGCAGTGACATACGGGCGGGGCAGGACTACCGCCGCCATCTGGCCTTCGTCTATGTAAAAAGAGCGCTGCAGGAAATCTTGAGAGGGGTGAAGGCGTGATCATCAATATATGGTTAAACGGCAGACAACTGACCCGGGAAATCGAAGCCGATCTGCTGCTCATAGATTTCCTCAGAAACAACGGCTGTTACAGCGTTAAACGCGGCTGTGACACCTCCAATTGCGGCCTTTGTTCAGTGCTTCTGGAAGACAAGCCTGTCTTATCCTGTTCGACCCTGGCGGTAAGAGCAGACGGGAAACACGTCTATACCCTGGAAGGCCTGCAGCCGCAAGCAGAAGAATTCGGTGCCTTCATGGCAGACCAGGGAGCGGAACAATGTGGATTTTGCAGCCCCGGTTTGGTCATCAGTGTCCTGGCCATGGAAAAAGAACTGAAAAATCCGTCCGATGAGGAAATAAAAGAATATTTAAGCGGCAGCTTATGCCGCTGCAGCGGTTATATGAGCCAGCTGCGGGCGATAAAGCTTTATCTTGACAGGAAAGGGGCACAGGAATATGAGCGCAATTGATCGACCGGTCCGCAAAAAAGATGCGATGTCCCTGGTCACCGGGAAGCCGGTTTTCACTCAGGACATTGCCCCGAAAGATTGTCTGGTGGTAAAACTTCTGGGCAGTCCTCATGCCCACGCGCTGATCAAAGAGATCGATATCCAACCGGCCTTGCAGGTGCCCGGTATCGAATGTATTTTAACCTATAAAGATGTGCCGGACAGCCGCTTCACACTGGCCGGTCAGACCTATCCTGAACCCAGCCCGTATGACCGGCTCATCCTGGACCAGCGTCTGCGCTACGTAGGAGATGCGGTGGCAATTGTTGCGGGTACTGACGAAAAAGCAGTTGAAGAGGCACTGGATCTGATCCAGGTGCAATATGAAGTTTTGGAGCCGCTGTTGGATTTCAGAAAGGCCCTTGACCATGAGATCATTTTGCACCCGGAAGAAAACTGGAAAAGTCTCAGCCCGGTCGGAGCCGATAACCGGCGCAATCTATGCGCCAGTGAAGAAGTGGAGTATGGCGATGTCGATCAGGTCATCAGTGAATGTGAGTGGATCATAGAACAGACGTATCATACCAAGGCCAATCAGCAGGTCATGATGGAAACCTTCCGGACATTCACACATCTGGATACCTTCGGCAGGCTGGTTTGTGTATCTTCCACCCAGATCCCCTTCCATGTCCGGAGGATCCTGGCCAATGCCCTTGGCATCCCCAAATCCCGGATCCGTGTTGTCAAGCCAAGAGTAGGCGGCGGTTTCGGCGCCAAGCAAACCGCTGTATCAGAGATATATCCTGCCATTGTTACCTTGAAGACCGGTAAGCCGGCCATGATCATCTATACCCGGCGCGAAAGTTTTACCGCCTCTTCCCCCCGGCATGAAATGGAGATCAAGGTCCGTCTGGGAGCTGACAAGGAGGGCGTTATCAGGGGCATTGATGTTTACACCCTTTCCAACACCGGTGCCTATGGGGAGCACGGGCCGACCACAGTAGGCTTGTCCGGCCACAAGAGCATCCCCCTTTATGGGAAAGCCGAGGCCTTCCGTTTCAGTTATGATGTTGTCTATACCAATGTCATGTCTGCCGGAGCATACAGGGGTTACGGCGCGACCCAGGGCTGCTTTGCCGTAGAATCAGCTGTCAATGAACTGGCCGCCAAAATGCAGATGGATCCGGTGCGGATCCGGGAGATCAATATGGTTCAGGCAGGCCAGGTCATGCCTGCCTATTATGGGGAAACTCTGAACAGCTGTGCTTTGGATCGTTGTATGGCCAAAGCCAGGGAAATGATCGGCTGGGATGAGAAATACCCGTCCAAAGACCTGGGCAACGGAAAGATCCGCAGCGTCGGGGTCGCCATGACCATGCAGGGATCAGGGATCTCCAGGGTCGATACAGCGTCTGTATCCATCAAGGTCAATGATGACGGCTTTTACAGCATGTCCATCGGAGCCACCGATATGGGTACCGGCTGTGATACCAGCCTGGCCCAGATCGCTGCTGAATGTCTGGATTGCAGAGTGGAGGACATTATCGTGTCCGGCGTTGATACGGATACTTCCCCCTATGACACAGGTTCTTACGCATCCTCAACTGCATATGTGACCGGTAATGCCGTGGTCAAAACCTGCGCAGCACTGCGGCAAAGGATCAAGATTGAAGGTGCTGCGAAATTAGGCTGCCCGGTCAAAGATATTTTCATTGATGGCGAAAAAGTTTACCGGGTCGATACGGATGAGTCCCTCAGCTTAAAAGATCTGGCCAATGGTGCCATGTGTGGAAACAGCAACGCTCTGTCCGCCACGGAATCATTCAGTTCTCCCGTCTCTCCCCCGCCCTTTGTGGTAGGCATGGCAGAGGTGGAGATCGACAAGGAAACCGGGAAGGTGGACTTGATCGATTATGTGGCAGTGGTGGATTGCGGTACCGTCATCAATACAAACCTGGCCCGGGTTCAAACCGAAGGAGGCATTGCCCAGGGCATCGGCATGGCGCTGTATGAGGACATCATTTACACCGAGAAAGGCCAAATGGCCACCAATTCACTGATGCAGTACAAGATCCCGTCCAGACTGGACGTGGGAACGATCCGGGTGGACTTTGAGAGCAGTTATGAACCCACCGGACCTTTCGGCGCCAAATCCATCGGCGAGGTGGTCATCAATACACCGTCACCGGCTATTGCCAATGCGGTTTACAACGGCGTTCATGTAAACATAAGGGAACTGCCGATAACGGCCGAAAAAGTGTATAACGGTATGCAGAAGGAAAAGTAATCCGTACAAAATCTATACGGTTTGCTAATGCTTTGGCACTGGCAAGCAACTGCAGCTGTGCGATGAATATTTTTTCCGATCTATTGCCCGAATATCAAATATTCGTTTCCGGGGCTATTACAGGATCTAATTTTTACGGACCTGAAGAAGCCTCAATGCTATAGGTGCTGCCATTGGTAGTAACAATGATGTTTCCCTGCTCGTCTGTACGATAAATTTCTACTTTATTGGACTTCAACCTGGTTAACACTTCTTCATTTGGATGGCCATATTCATTTCCAGTTCCTACTGAAATGATTGCTGCTTGCGGATCAACTTTATCAAGAAAAGATTGCGTAGTTCCTGTGTCAGAACCGTGATGTCCGACTTTAAGAATCTCTGTGGATATATCCCCGGATAGATCAGCCTCAGCCGGGCTTTCAGCATCTCCCATAAATAAGAATTCTATATCGCCGGCATCAAGTCTGCAGACTACTGAATAATCATTGACCTCTTCCCAGTAATCATGACCAGTAAGAATTTTCAGGCTTTCATTTCCCCAGATAAAAAGCTGGTAAGCGTCCTCTTCATAGATAGCTCCTTCTGTCTGTACGGCAGTCATGAACATATTATATGTTGCTGTATCAGCTGTCAGACCGCTATCGATCACTCTCTCAACGTCAAAGGCATCGAACACATCAGGCAGACCGCCCATATGATCATCATGCGGGTGAGTTGCAATCAGCAATTCTATATCATCAACACCCTGCTCCTTCAAATAATTTACGACTGTCTCGCCATCGGCCCTGTTCCCACCATCGATAAGTATATCGTTGCTCCCGGCCAGTTTTATGAAAATGGCATCGCCTTGTCCGACATCAATGAAGTGGACTTGGGTGCCACCGGTTAGTTCTGATGCATTATCATAACTAGTTCCTTCCTGGTTGTTCGAATCCCCCTGAACTTTTTCATTGAAAACTTCCCCGACAAAGCGAAGCGGCGATAACCCATCCAAGGCCAGAACCGTAAGCATTAAAAATAAAACCAACGGTATTATAATTGATTTACGCATAGTAACCTCTGCTAAAATAAACTAATATTGTTTGTTAAAAATTCTATTATTTCTTCCAATGCCCTTCCTATTCTGCTAATAATATTTCACTAAAAGCTCCCACACCACTCCCGCAAATAAGGGGCGACGTCAGACTGTGTGAAACGTCCCCCAAAGACTGCAGGATAAAAGCCAGTAAAAATCGAATAATTAGGGTGATTGAGTGATGTAACCGTTTCAGCTAAGACAAGGAGATCGGTATGAAAGTCAAGGTTTACGCACCGGCTTTTCTTAACGGTGACGAAATAGATGAGATGGGCAACCTGGATGTTCCCACTGGAGCCACGCTGCGGGATGTATATAAAAAACTGCAGGTGCCGCTGCTTTTGCGTCCGGTCTTGATCTGCAGCGTTAACTACGAAAAATCGCGATTGGACCGGAAACTGCAGGAAGGCGATGTCATAAGTTTCTTTTTTCCCATCAGCGGGGGATAATAAATCCCGGATTATAATAATAGATATTATCATAACAATAATAACAGCAAATCGCATTGGTAAGAGGAGGAAGTACATTGAAGGGTTACATGGGCAAAATCCTTTTCGTAAACCTCACCTCCGGGCAGATCGAAGAACGTATCATTCCTGACCGGGTCTATGAGATGCTTCTTTCCGGCGTAGGGTTGGGAGCTTATGTACTATATAGCGAAATACCGGCTGGCGCTGATCCCTTAGGACCTGAGAACATACTGGGCTTTACCAGCGGACTGTTGACGGGCACCGGCAGCCTTATGACCGGACGATGGATGGTGGTATGCAAATCCCCTTTGACTGGAGGCTGGGGAGATGCCAACTGCGGAGGCACTCTGGCACCGGCGATCAAGCAATGCGGCTATGACGGTATTTTCTTCAGCGGCATTGCTGAGAAACCGGTTTATTTGCATATCAACAATAAAGGTCCGCAGCTTAAGGATGCTTCCCACGTATGGGGGAAAGATGCGACCGAGAGCGAGGAAATCCTCCGGGCTGAAAATACGGTTAAGAAGAAACCTTCGGTAGCCGTGATTGGTACTGCAGGAGAGAAAGTATCCCTTATTGCCGGGGTATGCAATGATGGAGGGCGCATAGCCGCCCGTTCAGGCGGGGGAGCAGTGATGGGCTCCAAAAGGCTGAAGGCCATCGTACTGGCTGGTTCCAAGCCCATAAAGTGCCACGACCCCCAGGAAGTCAAAAAAATCAGCCAGGCATATGCTGACAAGGTTCGCAAACAAAATCTGCCGGGGATCGTTAAAGGCAGTCTGCTGCCGCTGATGGGAAAAGCCATGTCGTCGATAAAAAGGGTAGCACCTCTGGACGGAATGATGTTTGCCTTGATGATGAGAAAATGGGGTACCCCCATGTCCAATGGAATGGCGGTCACCAACGGTGATACCCCCATCAAGAACTGGGCTGGCTCAGTAAAAGATTACAACCGTTCCTATTACAGCAAAATCAATGCCGATTATGTGATCCAGCGAGAGTACCGTAAATATCACTGTTACTCCTGTGTGGTAGGCTGCGGCGGAGTCTGTGATATTTCCGATATCGGGCAGGGCAAGTTTTCTCATACTCATAAACCGGAATACGAAACCTGCGCCGTATTCGG
>CAZNPR010000014.1:33358-35265 GCA_964574965.1 uncultured Syntrophomonas sp.
GGGGGGCAGGAACCAGGCATGCATGATTCCCGTTTCGACCCCCAGATGGGTGTTCACTACAGCACTGACCCAACTCCGGGCCGCCATACCATCGGTGCCGCGCAGTATTACAATATGACACGGCTATGGGAAAAGGTATCCTGGGCACCCGCCGTGAAAATGTATCCCAAGGATGAGGAATATATCGCAACCGATCGTGAGGCCTTAAAAACAGTTGCCGGTGCCTGTTATAAACAAATCGTAGACGGCATAGGCGGATGCTTATTTGCACAGATCATGGGTGTGCAGCACTGGCAGGCTTTTGAATGGCTCAATGCAGCCACCGGCTGGGGCAAAACCCCGGATGAATATATGCTGATCGGCAAGCGCATGCAAACTTTGCGGCAATTATTCAATGTCAAACATGGTATCGAACCAAAAAGTTTCAAAATGCATCCCCGCATGGCCGGGGAACCACCTCTTAAAGATGGTCCAAATAAAGGTAGAACCGTACCTATTGATGATATGATGAGGCTGCACTGGAAGCACTTCGGCTGGGACGAAAATACTGGTATACCCCTGCCGGAGATCATTCGGGAACTGGAATTGGATCAGTTACTGCAGGAGGGATGATGAGAATGGCCAAGGGAGACGTAATTGTAAATTACAAAATCTGTTTGGGCTGCGGGGTGTGCATTCAAGCCTGTCCGTTTAGTTATTTAGCCCTGAAGCGATACGGAGCAGACCCGTATAAACGGGTTTATCCTGAACTGGAGTCCGACCACGGGTGCACCGGATGCGGTATCTGCTCCCAGGCGTGTCCATTGGAATGTATGACCGCCAGTAAAAAGGATGAGAAATAACACACCTCATTGTCTCTCGCACCTGTTTATAAAAAGCTTTGCCGTAAGGACCCCCAGCAAGATCAGCGCTATAAAATCAAAAGTGATAACAGCAACTTCAAAACGATATTCGCGATTAACCCCATATATTATGGAAATTACGGTCAATGAAATAAGGGTAAATGTAAAGTTCAAAATGGATGTCCATCTTAAGGCTTTTCTGATCTTTCCGGAACCTTTAAATACAGGTGTCAGAAATAAAATGGCGAGAGACAGGAGCAGATACCCTGCTTCCTCCAGAGCAATAAATATGCCATGAGGATTATATTGTGTCAGGAGTGCAAGTCCTTGCATTTCATTATTCAATAGACTTGGCTGGATCACTGTGATTTGAATGAAATAATCCAAAAATAATATCCCAGCTGCAAGGGAGGCAAAAATTAAGGCAATATGACTATAGACCTTTTGGCCTGGGGAAATATAATGATCAACACACACCATGTAGACTATCGTAATCAGCATAAGCAGCATTGCCGGAAACATCCAGATATAGTCCCCGGGATATCGGGTCAATATATCAGTATACGGGTATAAGATCCTCATGCCTGCAGCAAATGGTCCGGATATGGGGGGCGTTAAAATAGCAATGATGAAGGTAACGAGTGTTAATACTGCGAGAGAAATAGAACTAATGATGCCCAAAGTTCTTATCTCTTTTTCCTCCCGTTTTTCTTTCCCTACGGATTCACGCATTTTACAACCTCCAATTTAAATACATTATTATTATATATCGATGAGGTTATCAATACATAGTGGTCAACTGAACATATCCAAACCCAATGCAGCATTTTTTCCTATTTCAATGTTTCCCTTTTACGGTCCTTCTCATCATTATCCATCATACTTTCAATATTTTTTCCAGTTATCTAATCAGAGGCTAAACGTAACACAATGATTTTCCTCTTTAAATACCAAAGCCCCTCCAAAATCGGAGGGGCCTAATTTCTTCTGGAGCCGATGGGCGGATTTGAACCGCCGACCTGCTGATTACGAATCAGCTGCTCTGCCACTGAGCCACATCGGCAT
>CAZNPR010000015.1:0-32704 GCA_964574965.1 uncultured Syntrophomonas sp.
TTCTGCCAAAAGGTCAATATTACATGTGCTGTGTCGGCGGGCTCTGTCTCTTGGGGTAATTCAATGGGAGCGGTCTCCAGTACAAATTGCACGGCGGCCACGTTGGTATTTTTGTCCGAAACAAAAGATACCGGAACAAAATCGGACTTATCATACTGCTTTAACAACTGATCTATTTCGACCTGTATGGTATCGGGCAGCTCGGCTGTTGCATCGTTTAACTGGCCGGTGCCGCCAGACAGATCTTCAGCGCCGGCATTGAGTGCTCCGATTCCGTCCGTAAGCGACTTCATACCATCCTGTACTTTGCCGTATCCATCGGCAAGACTCTCAACACCGCTCATATAATCTTTCAGACTTGCATGGAATTGCTTATAATTGTCGCGAAGCTCAGTCAATCCATCTTGCAGCTGCTGCATTTGATCTGCAAGATCCATTTGGCGTAAAGATACCGTTATTTCACGGGCCATTTCCGAAAGTGTCCCTGCGATTTTGCCGATAGACCCAGACATGGTGTCCAGGCTGCCTGCAACCGAAGCAAACGCTTGCTGCACCGCCGCATAAGTACCTTTGACAGCCCTGGCCGCTGCATAATACCGCATAAGCTGGTCAAGCTCAGCAGTTAATTCCTGGTTGCCGTTCACCGCTGTATAGAGTCCGGAAGAGTCAATATCTGTATCTGGAATCTTTGCTATCGCCGAATCAAGGGCGGAATAAGCGGGTGCATACCCTTTCTTTAAGTTCTGCATACCATCGGTGATTTCATTTAATCCGCCTGCCAGCTGGGTTAAACCTTTGGGCAGCTTATCAAGGCCGTCTAAATCAAAATTATCGCTTTTTTCAGCAAGTTCCCTGACAACATCGTTCAAGCCCCCCTTGATTTGTGAAGAACCGCTCAGGATCTCATCGGCATTGCCGCCAAGCTCTGATAATCCGTCTGCAATTTCAGATGATGCATCGGTCAATTCATTTGCACCAGAATGGGTTTTCTGCGTGCCCTCGGACAGCTCTCTGGCACCATCATTCAGGGCCTTCACGGCGTCTGCCAGGCTGGTCATATCTTCTGTGAGGCGGCGGGTATCCGGTTTTTCAATGAACATGGAAAGCGGTATAGCAGTTATTTCAATACCTTTTATGGCTAAATCACGTACATTGGCTGATACCATAATATTTGCATCTTTTCCCGGCAAGACCGTATGTGTGATCACCTTGTTTTTACCCGCGTTGGCAAAGGCCGCGTTAGGAGATGCGATATCTGTGCACTTATCGGTGTCCAACGTCAGGGACACCTGGAGCATGTAGTTTTCATTAAAGGCAGGATTTACGGCTTTGTTTTGCTTGATGGAAATGTTGATGGCCAGCGCACCGCTTTTGCCTGCCAGCTTGGAAGCGGTCCGTTCTTTGCCGTCCAATTTATACTTGACGGCAATGTTCCAGGGCAATGCCTTGGTTTCAAGTGTTCCCTGATAATAGAATTGGTCGGAGGACGTGTTGATGGTGATCTTATCACCGCTTTGCGTCAGCTTTTCCGGGGAGGTCATGTTGTTCACAGCGCTGTAATCCCCGTAATCGGTGATCATGCCCCCTTTGAATTTGTTGACCACATAAATGCTTTGCACGCTGCCGTCTGACCCCAGGACGCCGTACACAACTTCCTCCTTCTTCGCTGATGTACCCGCAGCAAAGGCTGGCAATGCCACGGTAAGCATGATGGCGGCGATCAGTAATACAGATAAAAACTTTTTCATTTCAAGCACTCCTCTTTGCATTTGGATCTTCTTTTTTATGGATGTGGAAACCGCTTTTCAGCGTGGTTTTTTCAATCAGCTTATCAAAAATAACCAGCAGCGCCGGTAATACACAGACCACCATGACAAAGGACAAGACCGTACCCCGGCCGAGCAATGTGCCAAGCTCCGAAATAATTGGATTGCTGGAGGTGGCTGCCAGGGTAAATCCCGCTGTCGCAAGGATGCCGGCCGATACGAGTATGGCCACTATATTGTCAGACAGCGCTTTTTGCATGGCGGCCTTTTTCGGCAGGTTTTTTCTTTCGGCCAAATAACGATTGGTTAGAAATATGGCATAGTCTACCGTTGCACCGAGCTGTACCGTATTGATGATGAGATAGCCGATAAAACTCAATGTGCTATCCGTGAAATAGGCAAAAGAAAGGTTGATCCATACCGCCGTTTCAATGGTAAACACCAGAAATATCGGTAAGGTCAGCGAACGGAACGTCAGGAGTATCACAATAAAAATACCGAGAATGGCCACCAGATTGACTCTGCCGGTGTCCACCTCAACAATGTCTTTCATATCATAAAGCAATGCGCTTTGCCCGGTCAGATAATAGGTCCCGTAATGCCGGTCTGCAGTATCCAGCACCGCTTGCACAGCAGCGAATGTCTGCTCGCCCTCCTCCGGATTGCTGGTGTACAGGATGATGCGCGTATAATGTTCGGAGTAAAATTGCTCGACCACTTCCCGGGAGACATATTGGGGCGGGATCTCTGCGCCCACCGCCGTTACATAGGAAATTACGCTGGTCACATGGGGAAGGGAAGCCAGATCATCACAAAGAGCGGCTTCCTTTCCGGAAGTTTCTTTGGGTACCAAAAGCACCAAAGGGTTTTCCCTGCCAAACTCCGCTTCAATCATCGCCGCATCCTTCCCGGCGCGGGTGCTTTCAGTCGTTCCGCCCATGCCGTACAAAAAGCTGGTGCTTGACTGGGCCAGAAAACAAGGGAGCACTACGACAAGCGCCAGTATCAGGAAAGGGATCCTGGTCTTCATAAGGATCTTGCCGACTTTATGGAAGCTGGGGACCATATTCTTGTGCCGGGTCTTATTGATGAGCGAATGGCTGATAAGGGTCAAAGCGGGCAGGAAAATCATCACGGACAGAAAACTGAGCAAAACCCCCTTGGCCAGATGGATCCCCAAATCTGATCCGATGCCGAAGCGCATGAACATCAAAGCTGAAAAGCCGATCACCGTTGTAGCTGCACTGGCCGCCACGGTTGGCAGTGCTCGCTTCATGGCAAGCTGCATGGCCTGGTGGGGCTCACAGGAGGTACGGTATTTTTTGAAGCTGTGCAGCAAAAATATGGCGTAATCCAGTGAAACGGCCAGCTGTAAAATGGGGGTGACGGTTTGGGTGATAAAGGATATTTTATCAGAAAAAGCGGTGGTGCCCATGTTTATGCCCACAGCGACACCGATGGTGAGCAGGATCAACAACGGCTCTATCCACGAGGTCGTGTAAAGTATAAGAATGATGAGTATGATTGGGAGGAGGATCACCATGGCATTTAATACTTCCGATACCGCCATGTTCTGGGTAGCGGCAGCATTGACGGCATCGCCGGCTGCGGCATTGCTTGCGCCGATCAGGTCGTTGATCGCGGTTACAGCTGCGGATTCCCTGCCGCTTTCTATGGATACGCTCATCAAGGCATTTCCATCTTTATAGTAGTTTTTAGTAATGGAAGCATCCAAAAACTCCAACGGCGTGGTGGTCAGCACATCCCTGCCGACCACGTCATCCAGCCAGTTTACAGAGGTGACGCCGGAAATCGCTGAAATACGTTCTTTATACGCCAGCGCCTCCAGTATGGTTACATTGTTCAGCATCACTCTGGCATTGGGCGTATCTTCTCCAAACTCTTCCTCGATGATCGAAATGGCTGTGGTAGACTGCGCGTCCCGGGGCAGATAATCCACCATGTTATAGTTGACTGAGACCAATGTAGACAAAAATGCCCCGGCCACTGCCAGCGCCAGGAATATGCCAACTATGGCTTTTTTGTGTTTTATGACCAACTGTGAAAATATTTCCACGCCTATGCTCCTTATTATCCAGCGCAAGGTCCGTCTGCCAAATATTTCATGTTATTAGACACAATGTTGTTTAATAATACACTGTGTATTATAATTACAATGCGTTTCATAATCAACAAACAGATTCTTATCAAATGAAAGATAATAAACGAACCCATGGATAATGTTTAATAACCAACAAGTTTATTTAAACTGGAGGGAATCGCGATGCGGGGAAAAAAGGCAGACAGAAGAGTCCAATATACAAAGATGGTACTCAGGGAGAGTTTTATTCAACTGCTCGAAAATAAAGATATAACGCAGATCACCATTAAAGAAATCTGTGAAAACGCCGATATCAACCGCGCAACATTTTACGCGCACTATAGCGACCAATATGATTTCATGAAAAAAATTCAAAATGAGCTGTTTGAAAATGTTGAAATGCACCTTTCCGAATACACAAACAGTGATCTGCCCGTCGTACCCATAGACATGGTGGAACGGATCTTTGAATACATCAAAGAAAATGCACGGCTTTGCAAACTCCTGCTCAGCGAGCGCGGCGATATGAATTTTCAAAAGCGGGTGCTGACGCTGGTTTACGAAAAAAACATAAGCGATACTACCAGGAGCGGGATTTCCAAAGAGGACGCCGAGTATATATACGCCTTTACACTCACAGGCTGTGTGGGGATCGTGCAAAAATGGCTCAATGATGATATGAAGAAATCCCCGCGCTTCATGGCGGAAACGATTATTAAACTGACCACCGGTTTGTCAGGAAATATGCTGTGATGTCACAAGTTGTCACGGGAATGCTCTATAGGGCACAATCCTCCGGGTCACGCAGGCAGACAGTGTCGTCTGTCCCTACAGTTACTGGGCAATCGTTCCTCCCTCAGGACATGGTGATAAAGAAAAATGGAGGGAACTGCCTGACTGTGGAGAAATCTAAAAGTATATATTCAGGACCTGCTGATCATGGGCGGGACAAGTAATCATGCCGGGGAGGTAATGATGAAGCCGGAAGATAATTATTATGAGATCCTGGGCGTGGCAGTTGATGTCAGCCAGGAGGAGATTGCCCGGGCGTTTAAACAGGCGCTGAAAGAACTGCCGGAGGACCCGGCGGAACTTGCCGGGACAAGAAACCAGCTGGAAAAAGCCTACTATGTTCTGGGCGATGAAATGAGAAAATTTGAATATGACCAGGTAATGTTTAATACAAAGTTTCCCGCATCAAACTCCGATACCAAGCCACCTTCATATGAACCAGACAGTACTGTAAATGCCTTCCGCAGCGATCAGCCTTTATCAAAGCAGGATCAGTATTATGATAGATTTGCCAGTGCCAGCAGGAACAGAAAACAGGGGAAGGATAAAAGGCCTTCAGCCTGGATATTGGCGGGATTGTTCTTGTTTGTTTATGTACTGGGAAAGGCATGGCTGCCGGGGGATGTCCCGGAGCCTGGGCCGGAGAACTTGCCGGCAGTGAATTCTGATTCGCTTATGCCGCAGCCGGATATTCCACCGCTTCAATTGCCGCCGGGGGGAGAGGTCCATTATTATACAGGCGGGGAACCGCTGGCCCCGTTTTCGGTCAATACTGCGGAAGGGAGTAATTACTTTGTCAAATTGGTCGATCCTGATACCAAAACCGAGGTCGTGACGCTGTTTGTCCGGGGCGGGGAATGGGCAGAAACCAAAGTGCCGCTGGGTAATTATGAATTACGCTATGCCAGCGGCCAGGACTGGTACGGCGAGGAATATCTCTTCGGAACGGGAACGGTTTGCGTCAGGGCATCCCAGGAGTTTCGCTTCTATCAGAACGAATCCGGATTCATGGGGCATACTGTGATCCTGATAAAACAAGCAGGCGGCAACTTGAATACCCGGCCGATGGCTTTGACCGAGTTTTAGGGAGCGTCACCGGATACACCAACACCGTCCCCATGCTTGGCCGTGTCTCCGGAACTGCTGGTTTATCCGATAGCACCGGAGAAAAAGCTGCGGGTCGCCTCATGGGATGGATTTTCGAACATGGTCGAGGTAAGGTCTTTTTCAATCACTTGTCCGTTCAGCATAAATACAGTTTCCTGGGCTATGCGTCTGGCCTGAAAGAGATTATGCGTCACTATGATAATGGGGAGGGTAGCAGACAGTTTTACCAGTAATTCTTCGATCATTCCGGTGGAAAGTGGATCCAGACTGGAGCATGGTTCATCCAATAACAGAACCTGTGGATCTACAGCCAGTGCCCGGGCAATTGAAAGGCGCTGCTTCTGGCCGCCAGACAACTCAAAGGCAGGTTTATTCAACTTATCTTTCACCTCATCCCAAAGCGCTGCCTGAGTGAGGCAGTTTTCAGTGATCGTCGCCAATTTATCACGGTTCCGTTCTCCATAGTAACGGGGTCCAAACAGCACATTTTCCCGGATCGATAATGGCAGGGCAACCGGAGTCTGATAGACCAGTCCGATATGACGCCTGACATCTGCGGATTTATCCGTATAAATGCTGCGGCCAAAAACTGATATATTGCCGGCAAAACGGAAACTTGCGGTTAGTTCTGCCGTGCGATTGAGGCTGCGTAACAATGTGGTCTTGCCGCAACCGGAAGGGCCGACCACTGCAGTAATGGTTTTATCATGAAATGTGGAATTGATATTGTTTAATACCTGGTGGTCACCGTACCAGGTGTTCCAATTGCTGATGCTGATAGCCGTCAAATTATCGCCTCTTTTTCATACCATTCCCTGTAAGCACCAGGGCAACAGAATTTAGTATCAATAGCATTATAACCAGTAACAAAGCGGTTGCGTAGGCATTATCCAGTGAGATATGTTCATTGAATAAAAGATACAAATGATAAGGTAAAGCCATGACCGGGTCGAATAAATTTCCTGAAGCCGGTGCTGAGATGGCCGCGGCTGTTACCATGATCGGAGCGGTAGCTCCAGCTGCATAGCCCATAGCCAATAAGATGCTGCCAACAATAGCGCGCCATGATTGGGGCAAAATAATTCTCCGCAGCAAATAGGCGGGCGAAACCCCCAGGGCTGCTCCTGTCAATCTATAATTGGAGTCAACTGCCCGCAGGGAATCACGGGTGGAAACCACCAGTACCGGAAAGACCATGATACTTAGTGCAACGCCTCCGGCCAATAGAGAAATTCCCCAGCCCAATTGTACAACACACAGAGCATAGACAAATAGTCCGGTGATGATCGAGGGGACTCCTGCCATACTTTGGATCAGTACTTCCATAAAATTAAGCAAAGGCGACGGCTGGGCGTATTCAGACAGATAAATGGCGGTAAAAAGTGCCGGGATGGTTGCTGCGATCAAGGTAATCGCGATCAGATACAAGGTTCCTTTAATAGCCGGTAATACCCCACCTTCTGTGCCCAGCGGCGAACCGGCTGGAGACAGGCGCAGAAAATCGAGGCTCAAAGCTGAACCACCCTGCATAAACAGATAGGTGAGTATCGCGATCAAGCCTGCCAGCAGGATGAGGCCGGAACCCCAGAAAAGTATGAAAAAAAACGCATCAATTAATTTATTCATCGCTAATATTTCACTAATTCATTTCTTTTTATAAAGTAATTGATCGACATATTGATCAAGGTCACCACAAAAATCAATACCAGACCAGCGGCAAACAGGGCCTGATAATGCAAACTGTGAGGAGAAGCGCTGCCTAATTCCAAAGCGATCAGTGCGGAGAGCGGTTCGCCGCGGCTGAACCATGATTCAGGAAAACGCAAGACATTTCCTGCTATCATCAGGACTGCCATAGTCTCGCCTGCTGCCCGGCCGAAGGCCAGAGCAATGGAACCCAGCAAGCCCCTTTTGGCCAGGGGGACCACAACTTTCATGGTAACATAGGGTTTGGAAACCCCGGTCGCCAAAGCACTAAGCTTGAATTCCGCAGGAACTGCCCTCAGAGCAGCCTCCGAGTTGACAACGATATAAGGTACGACCATGAAAGCCAGAACAATCGAGGCGGCAAATAATGATTCACCGCTGGATACCTGAAATCTTACCTCGAAAAACTTGACCAATACCGCCGCACCCAAAAAGCCATAAACAACCGAGGGGATCCCGGTAATGATGTTCAGCACCGGCTGCAGCAGCTGTGCCAGCCAATCGGGGGCATATTCTGCCAAAAATACAGCGCAGCTTAAGGCGATGGGGACAGCAATGATCAAGGCCCCGAATGCCACCCAGAGAGTACTGACCAACATCGAGGCAATACCAAATTGAGCCGGCGACGTGACCGGACTCCATTCCGTACCGGAGATAAAAGCCAGCGGATTTGTCATTTGCCATATGGGCAGACTTTCCCGCAGTATAAAAAGAAAGACTGCGATGATAAGAAAACTGCAGGTAAAGGCGATCACAAATGAAACGATTTTTAAAACAGTATCGATGATAGTACGGTTCATTACTTGATCCTCACGATATAAAAACGGCGGGCGGGATCAAACCCACCCACCCTATTGTCATGCTTAAATCTTAGTTTGCTGGAATATAGCCCAGATCTTCAACCACTGCAAAGCCCTTGTCAGACATGAGGTAATCCAGAAATGCCTGTTGTTTTGCAGTGGGGGCGCTCTTGGTGATGATCAACAGCGGGCGGCCGATATCATATTTACCGGATTTGATATTCTCCAGGGAAGGAGCGATCCCATCGATGGAGAGAGCAAAAAGTTTATCAGCATTCTGGTTTACCAGTCCAGAAGACACATAACCGATAGCCATTTCATTTTCCATAACTTTTCCGGCTAAAGCACCCATGGAAGGTATCTGCTGCGCATCCTTGGAGACGGCGGTGTCCTTCATAACTGCCGTGTCAAAAACCTCACTGGCTCCGCCACCTAAATCTCTGACCGCAACAATGATAGCTTTGTCAGGGAGAGCAGGGTCAAGCTGTTTCCAGGTAGCTATTTCACCGGAAAATATCTTTTTCAGCTCTTCCCGGGTTATATCCGGTTTAACGGTGGTTATGGGGTTTTGGGGATTTACTGCGATGGTCAAAACATCGGAACCGATCTGGTTGGTGGTGCCTTCTTTTAATTCAGCCTTTTCTTCATCTTTTAAGGTACGAGCTACCAGGCCCATATCGAAGGTGCCATCGATGGTGGATTTTACGCCAAATCCGGAACCACCGGTGGAAACAAATATAACGATGTTTTCTGCGGGCAGACTGGCATCAACTTTGTCCCAGGTTTTAAACTCTTCGGTAAAGTTGTCTGCACATTTGGCAATGATCGGTGACAAAGTACTGGATCCCCCGATCCGTATTGATGTTTCCTCTTGCTGCGGGGCAGCAGCATCCTTGGGTGCCTCGGTGCTGTCTGAACTGCACCCGGCTACGGCCAGCAGGGCCATCATCAGTAAACTGATAAGGCCAACGATAAGTAAACTTTTACGCTTCAATAAAAGAACCTCCTCATAGTGATAATATTCCTTAGTTTACCATCTGAAAAATTATAAGTCCAATAACCTTGAGTTATAGAAATAGCTGAAAGTTGGAAAGGGGAAAGTTGAAAGGGAAAGCTGAAAGTTGAAAAAATTTTGCTGGAGCCCTATATTTTATGGATTTGTTATAATAAAGTATAGATTTGTTAACATTAGTAACCAGTAATAAGTAACAGATAGAAAAGAGGAGGTTTGCTATGGAAACCACAAAAAAAGCCTGGATCAACGGACTATTTTTAGCAGTTACTTTAGTGATCAACACCCTTGGAGCTTTGGGCTACATCAACGGTCTCACGCAAAAAGAAATTTCAGATATGTTTGTGACCCTTATAACACCAAGCCCTGCAACTTTCAGCATTTGGAGTGTGATCTACTCCCTGCTTATCATTTCAGTGATCATGATGATCGTAAAGAAGGATGACCCGTATTACAAGAATGCAGTCAATCAGATCACGGTGCTTTTCATCGCGTCCTGCATCCTGAATATGGCCTGGATCATTGCTTTCTCATATGTAATGATTGAGCTGTCCGTTCTCTTTATTTTCGCGTTTGTGATCACATTGGCCTTGATTTGCCAGGAACTCCTGAAGGTCAATGACGAAAAACACTGGCTGCTGCCATTAACGTTTGCGCTCTATACCGGCTGGTTATTCATCGCAACGGTTGTCAATACAGCTGCCATGCTGGTGAAGTTGAATTGGAACGGTTTTGGGCTCGCCGATGATATCTGGGCGATCATGATCCTCATCATTGCAATTCTTTTGGTCTTAGCGGTGCTGCTAAAGATCCGCAATGCGGCGTTTCCGCTGCCTGTTGCCTGGGCTTATTTCGGGATCTATCAATTTTTAAGGGCACCGGAAGGATTTAAAGGGGAGTTCGCTCTTTTGCAAAACATAGCTCTGGCGGGCGCGGTTGTCTTGGTGATCTTGGCCGCGATCCAATTTTATCGAAACCGCCTGGCATTGCTGCCAAGATCCTGAAAGTTGAAAGTTGAAAATGTGTCTGGTTGAGAAGTGAGGCGATCCACGCTCATGCGTCCGCGATTTGAACTGGCTGCAACGATAAGTGCAATAGTAAGTCTATTTTTGCTATTGCACTTTTTGCGCTCAACATCTATGATTAATGTGTAATGATTACAAAACTGAATTAATCACACTCAAATGGGGGGTAAAGATGAAAACTTCGTTAGAGGATTTAAAGCAAGAATTGATCTATAAAAATATTCACTTATCATATCAAAGACTGAAGGTTTTGGAGTACCTTACGCAAAATCATTGCCATCCAACCGTCGATCAGATTTTTACTGATCTTCACAAGGACATATCTACATTATCAAAAACGACTGTATATAATACCTTGCGGGTTTTAGAGGACGCCGGTCTGGTAAGGGCAATGACCATTGAAGGCACGGAAGCCAGATATGATATTGAAGTAGAAAATCACGGTCATTTCAAATGCAGATCCTGTGGGAAAATATATGATTTTGATATCGATATGGATGTATTGAACTCACGGGATCTTAACCATTTCCAAATCAGTGATAAAAATGTCTATTTCAAAGGTATCTGTCCGAAGTGCCTTCCAGATATAGATTAAATCAAATATAGGAGGTAATCGCGTGGGAAAATATGTATGTTCTGTTTGTGGCTACATTTATGACGAAGCAGCTGGTCTTCCTGAAGCAGGTATTGCGCCAGCCACTCACTTTGCAGATCTGCCGGATGATTGGGTGTGCCCCATTTGCGGAGCCGGCAAAGATCAGTTTGAGAAACAGGGCGGATCTGCCGCTGTCGCAGAGAAAAAGCCAGTCACTCTAATAGAGTCATCCTCCGACATGAAGGAGATGTCTGCACTGGAAATAAGTGCGCTTTGCTCGAATCTGGCGCGTGGATGCGAAAAACAGTATATGCCGGAAGAAGCTGCTGCTTTTCAGGATCTGGGTGAATATTTCAAAGCGGCCGCGGCACCTGCTCAGGCCCCGGAATTTGATCAGCTGCTGGCGCTCATTGAAAAAGATCTCGAGGAAAGTATGCCCAACGCCAATGTTGTGGCATCTGATGCTGGTGATCGGGGCGCTCTGCGGGCTCTGACCTGGAGTGAAAAGGTGACCCGCATAGCAAAATCACTATTGACCAGGTATCAGAAAGAGGGCGCTTCCATGCTTGAAAATAGCGGCGTTTATGTCTGCACGATCTGTGGCTTTATTTATATAGGAGATAATCTGCCGGAGATTTGTCCGGTTTGCAAAGTGCCAAACTGGAAATTTGAAAAGGTGGAAGGGAGGTAGTGCCAATGACGGAAAAATACGCAGTAAGAAATCTTCGCTTGTGCACCAAGGACTGCTTGTGTCTTTATGTTTGCCCAACCGGTGCCACAGACACAGAAAACAGCATTATTGATGTAAGCAAGTGTAACGGCTGTGGAGACTGTGCCGCTGCCTGCCCCTCGGGCGCGATCTCCATGGTGCCTTTCAAATATCCAACCCAGCAGCCCAAAACAGAGGCCGTAATCGCAGTGATGAACGCGCTGCTGCGCAGTAAGTCGCAGCAGGAGAACATAGCTGCCGGGTTGCCCGGAAAGCTGGCAGCTGCCATAGAAAAATCCAACCGCATTATGGGGGAAGATATTATCCGGGAAGCAGGCTACATGCTCCCTCAAAGCCGGAACGCGCAAGATTTTCTCCAATCACTTCTGCAGCAAGAACAACAGGAAGGTTTTCCGAAAGAAGTGGTGGGAAAACTAGTAGAAGTTTTTAATGAAAATAAGGAGGTTGACAAAATGAGTGAAAACAAAACCAAGGACCATCTGATGGAGGCATTTGCCGGAGAATCCCAGGCTAACAGAAAGTATACCGCCTACGCCAAGGCAGCTGAGAAAGAAGGAAGATTGAACGCAGCCAAATTATTTAAAGCTGCAGCCGATGCGGAAACCTTACATGCCTTAAAAGAATTTGAATTAGCAGGAAAAGTCGGTTCAACCGCCGATAATCTCAAAGATGCAGTAGCCGGAGAAACCTATGAGTACCAGGAAATGTATCCGCCTTTTGTAAAGGATGCTGAAGCTGAGGGAAATAAACCGGCAGCCATGATCTTTACCTTTGCCATGAAAGCGGAAGAGGTCCATGCCAGACTTTATCAGGAAGCCTTAGACAATCTTGATCAGACCGAAGAAGTTTTCTATTATCTCTGCCCGGTTTGCGGAAATATCGAAAAATTCCAGCCCGAAAAATGCAGCATCTGTGGAGTACCCGGAGATAAATTCATTAAATACTAAGTGTAAACATCAATAGGGGGCGGTTTCCATACCGCTCCCATGTCTCTTTCCAACTTTTCAACCAATAGTGTTGTTCACCAACACCCATACTCCATGATGTTCCGGCAGCAGCAGACACTATGAATGAAACTTATTAGATTCTCAGGAGCAGGAGAATAGCTTGACTGCAGACAGACAGGACTAAAACCAGGAGGAGCGTTGATTATGCCAAGTGTTGAAGTAAACAAGCAAGCACCTGATTTTAAAATGGACGATTTCACTGGAAAAGAGTTCAGGCTTTCAGACCAGAGAGGGAAAAGTAATGTTCTTATCGTACTGAACAGAGGATTTGTTTGACCGTTTTGCAAAAAGCATATGATGCAGTTGCATCAAGATCATTCCAAATTCATCGAAAGAAATACCGAGATCGTTGTTATTGGGCCGGAGAATGCGGAAAAGTTTAAAGATTATTGGCAAGAGCATCAACTTGGTTTCCACGGGATTCCTGACGACACGCATTCTGTGCTTAAGCTATAT
Organism: uncultured Syntrophomonas sp.; assembly: GCA_964574965.1. Taxonomy (GTDB): domain Bacteria; phylum Bacillota; class Syntrophomonadia; order Syntrophomonadales; family Syntrophomonadaceae; genus UBA1368. The sequence goes on from CAZNPR010000015.1 coordinate 13,099, forward strand.
GGCCAAAAAGTGAATCTTTTTAAACTGGGGAGGATGCCGGCGCAGATGCTGGTGGACAAAGAAGGTGTCCTCAGATATATCCACTATGGACACTCGATGGCAGACATTCCGGAAAATGCGGAAATATTGCAGTTGATCGATGCACTGTAAAATGACAGGTGGCTATAGGGTATACTAAACATGAGGTGATCGATATGGGCGAAATGAAGGCGAAGGCTTTAACGGAAGGTCCGATACTGAATAATGGGGTGAAAATGCCCTGGCTGGGTCTGGGGGTATATAAAGTCCGGGAAGGGTCAGAAGTCATCAATGCCGTAAAAGATGCCATCGCTGCCGGCTACCGGAGCATTGACACCGCCGCTTTTTATCGGAATGAAAAGGGTGTGGGACAGGCCGTGCGCGAAAGCGGGATCCCCCGGGAAGAACTTTTTATCACCACCAAAGTATGGAACAAAGACCAGGGTTATGAGGAGACTTTGAGAGCTTTTGAGCAAAGCCGTAAAAAACTTGGCCTGGAATACATCGATCTATATTTGGTCCACTGGGCGGTACTTGACAAGTATCGCGAGACCTGGAAGGCGCTCATCCATCTTTATCAGGAAGGAGCGGTAAAGGCCATCGGAGTCAGCAATCATCAAATTTCCCACCTCCGGCAGATCATCGATGACACCGGGGTGGTCCCGACGGTAAACCAGGTGGAATGCCACCCGCTGCTATCCCAAAAAGAACTGCTGGCCTTCTGCGGTTTGCACGGCATCCGGTTGGAAGCGTGGAGCCCGCTGATCAGAGGCAAGCTGGATAATAAGGTGCTGCTGGAGCTCGCCGCCGAATACGGTAAAACACCGGCGCAGATCGTTTTGCGCTGGCATTTGCAAAACCAGATCGTGGTCATTCCCAAATCAGTCCATAAGGAGCGCATCATAGAAAACTCGCAGATCTTTGATTTCCAGCTCAGCCCGGAAGACATGCAGAGGATCGACGGCTTGAATAAAAATAAGCGCCTGGGCCCCGACCCCAACAAAGTAAACTTCTGATAGGGATGTCAAGGAATAGCAGACCGGATTGTCACACAGTATTCTTTAATCGGTTATGTTCCAAAAGATATTGTTGTTGCCGCTGTTTAGAAGATCTCCCCCCTGGTTGCGATTGGTTTTGTTTCCCTGGATGATATTTTCGTTACCGGAGATCTCGATACCGGCACCATGGTTTCTCTTTACCAGGTTCGCAATAGCGATATTTAAGATTTGCGTGAACCACAATCATACAGGGAGGAGCGGATAAAATGAGTGAAAAGATTGTACATGGCGGGTCGGCTTCCAGTGGTATTTATGGATTGGGTTTCATTGGTGCATTGGTATTCTATATTCAGCATGCCACATCTTTTTGGGCTGGATTGATTGGGGTTGGCAAAGCGTTAGTCTGGCCGGCTTTCCTGATTTATGATCTGTTAGCTTTCCTGAAATAGTAACCCCTAGCTTAATCCAGTCCAGCCAACTTAACCGTGAAGGGGATGTATCATGAGTCTTTTAGGATCAGAAATATTTGAGCTCTTCTATCAAAATGCCGATGAAGAAAAAGCCCGGCCAATGGCAGTCTATATGAAAAATATCTGCCCGTTTCTGGGCATACAAAAACCAAAGCGGGCGGCTTTGTCCCGGGAATTTTTAAAGCAAGCGAAGCAGACAGAGACGGTTGATTGGGCCTTCGTTGACAAATGCTGGGGGCTGGAAAGGGAATTTCAGTATCTAGCCCTGGATTATCTGAGGGCCGTAGCCGAACTTTTGACGGTAGATGACGTGCCTCGGCTGAAGAAACTGGCTGAAGCCAGGTCATGGTGGGATACCGTTGATAATTTAGACCGGATCATTGGCGGCATTGCTTTAAAATACCCGGCGGTGAATGAGGTCTTGCTGGCCTGGAGTATCGATGATAACTTCTGGCTGCGGCGCATTGCCATCGATCACCAGCTGCAGCGCAAAGAGCTGACCAACACGGATCTGCTGGAGAAAATACTGATCAATAATCTGGGACAGAAAGAGTTCTTTGTCAATAAGGCTATCGGCTGGAGCCTGCGGGATTACAGCAAAACCGATCCGGATTGGGTCCGGGCTTTTTTGGCCAAACATAAAAATCAAATGGCCCCCCTTTCAGTCAGGGAAGCCAGTAAGTATGTCTGATCACGGATTATCACACAGTCTGCCGTCCCTGTGAAACTCGTATTGCTACAATAGCCATTCAAAATTGCGTTTGCCGTAAAGGATACGGCGGATTTGAACGGTGTCGCCCTTCACAACATAGAACACAAGATAGTTTTCCACCACCAAACATCGGTAGCCTTTCACCTTCAGTGGAATGTTCCGAACATTAGGGCAACGCTCTGGCATCTGCGACAGACTGCCTATTTTTCCTGAAAGAAGATCGTAATATCGGAGAGCTGCATCGGCGGAAAGGGTGTTTAAATAATTGATAATGTCCATAAGGTCCCGCTTGGCAGCCGGATATATTTTCACCTTATAGCCGTCCATGCACCATTTCCCTTAACTTCCTCGAAACTTCAAAGAAATCTTCGCTCTCTGCACCGCTCATGATCTCTTCCTCAGCTTCGGCTAATTTAGCATATAGGTTGATCAGCGACTGTTGACGTTCATATGTTTCCAGGCTCATCACAACCATGTCGCCCACACCATTTTTGGTGATGAAAACCGGCTCGCGGGTCTGATGGCAAATCTCCGAAATATCGTTGGCATTGTTCCTCAAATCCGAGATGGGCCGTATATTTGGCATCATAATACCTCCCTGCACATATTCGTATCAAAATTATATCATAATTATGAGCATATTTTAAGAGGGAGCGGAGCTCATAAAGGCAGATTTAAATCGTCCATTGATTATGAATGATGCCCACCAGTTTCCATTCATCTTCGTATTCTTCGAAAACCAGGCGCAGGCTTTGCCAGTCCATCCCTTCATATTCAGGATTAAATCCGGAAAAGTAGTATTCAACAATGATGGGATTTTCATATACTTCAAACTGATTCTCCAGCATATTTCCGAAGCTTAGCACCTCATTATAGCCAACCTCTTCGGCGTTCATAAAATCTGCCGTGTAAATAAACTTTTCATAATATTGATCGGGGGTTAACCTGATTTCAAAACCTGAACCATCATAAATGCCCCATAAATATACCTGCTGATCAGTAAAAAAACCTTTCATGGTTTCTTGCTCAAAAACCTGATCTGAATCTGTTGAAACATGGGTATAAGGAGTAAACCTCACACCCTTGACCGGATGAACATATTCAGCAATCAAGTCTGTATCTTTGGCTTTGAACGCCTGGATCAGTTCATCTGCTCTTGCTTTAATGATCCTTTCAGCAATTTCCGGTTTAATAATGCCTTCTGCAGTGAACTCCAGCTCAATTTCTCCATTTTGCGTGCCGTTATTATTTTCAGGTTCATTAACCGTCGGATTCTTCACATTATCTTCGTTACTATTGCTGCTTCCATTGCTTTGACAGGCAGTGAGGCTTAAAACCAGTAAAGCCGTCATCAAGATCAACAAGCATTTTTTCCGCATAAATAATTCTCTCCTTTATTATTGCGACATGATATTGTCATAACCTTATTATTCCAATTGGTAAGCATATATACATAGTACATAATATCCACTCAACAAGATTCTTCGCTACGCTCAGAATGACAATCTGCGAACGTATTTAGTTGTCATATCTATTACAAAAGTCATCTAATAATGTTTACGGTTGGATATTGATAACCTTACAGAAGTCATAATAAGAATCACCCGGTGCATCGTTACTTTCCTGTCCGTGTATGCACAGGAAATTGATCTGGTGGAAGCAGCCGGCTTCTTTTTCATCATTTATGCTCTGGTGGTGCTGATTTCCCGGCCCATGATCGGACGTTTATTCGATTCCCGGGGAGAAAATCGGATCATGTACCCGGGTATATTTATATTTGCAATCGGAATGTCCTTATTCAGCCATAGTCATAGCGGTTATGAACTATTGCTGGCAGCCGTTTTGGTCGGGATCGGATTTGGAGCGATCCAATCCAGTACCATGGCGATCGCGGTCAAAATAACCCCGCTTCATCGTTTAGGACTGGCCAATTCAACCTATTTTATGTTTTCTGATCTGGGAATGGGAACCGGTCCTTTGATGGTTGGATTCATGATCCCTTTCCTTGGTTATCGGGGAATGTATACGGTTGTAGCGGCGATTTTACTGGCCTGCCTGTTTTTATATTATTTGTTGCATGGAAAAAGGGCAAATTACGGAAAAGAAACGGTCGCGAAGAATGTGGGGGGCAAGGAAGCGATTAACAACCTGATGCTGTCCGTTTTCTTTTGATAAATGCTCATAATTTTGATATGATTTTGCTTTTTTTTGCTTCCTGCATGGGTTTCTCAAACTGGCTGGCGACGGGAAGATATGGCTGCTCATGATGAGCATGCCGCTATGTTTTGACAATTGGCTGTTACATCAAAATTGTGATTTCTGTTATAATAAAGTATGAGTATAAGTTTGACGGCATTTTTTAGCTGCAGAGTCTTCTTTGATCTCTTTCACCTTCTTCCTTGATAATTCATAATTGAATGGCGAGGCATGGTGATCCAAGGAAGTTATCATCGCAAACTTTTTATTGCTGTATTAAATGCCAGCCAGGGAGGTCCACATGTTTAAAGTAAATGATTATATTATCTACGGTTTGACCGGTGTATGCCAGGTCACAGATATGACAACTGAAAAAATCGGAGACAATGAAATGCAATACTATGTTTTAAAACCAGTCTACCAGGACAATTTGATCATCAAAGCCCCGGTAAATAATCAAAATATAATGATGAGACCCATTATTACCTTGGAAGAAGTAAACGCTCTGATTGCCGCGATGCCTGACCAGGAAACTATTTGGATCGAGGATATGCGTGAACGCAGGAATGTTTTTCAAACGGCTCTTAAGTCGGGAAACAATGAAGAGATCGCGAAGATCATCAAGACGATATATCAGGAAAGAGAAGCAAGAAATGCCATGGGCAAAAAAATCACCACCACCGATGAAAAGTTGATGAATGCTGCAGAAGAACATTTATATCAGGAAATGGCTGTAACTTTGGGGATCTCTCCTGAGGAGGTCGCACCCTACATTGCCGAACACATTCCACAGGAATGATATTTTGCCGGTGTAACAGCAGCCCCTGGTTAGGGAAGGATCCCTGCACCAGGGGCTATTTGTTTTTCTTTTTCACTTCTTTTTTACTTATAGAAGAGATTGATCCGGGGCGCCTGACCGCCAAATGAGGTGTCTTTCCTGAATACTGTTTCCTTGACTTGATTGGAGATATTGGGGATCAGGTCAGAAAAGAAGCCGATTTCCAATAGCGGTTCTTCTTCGACCAGTCCAGTGGCATAAACGGTATAGGCAGTTCTGGGTTCTATTTCGATCGATCCTGATGCTAAAATGGTGTCATCCCCGTTGGCATTCCGTAATCGCAGGGTATAGGAGCCTGGTGCGATCACTTCGTATTCAGTGACCTGCGTGTATCCAACATTACTAAATAAGGTGGCACCGTCCTCAATGGCCAGATCTGCCTCTGGCAGATCCGGGGACAAGTTGGCGAACCGTATCAGGGCGTCATCATTATCTCTGGGTACAAGGTTTGCAAATATAGGCAGGAGACTGATATCAGGCAAAGTACCGATAATCGCAGCAGTGATCGCTTCGCTGGGGGGAATGGTCAGTTCGGTGTCCAGCAGCGGGCATTCAGTTTCGCCGGCAGCAAATACCTGAATATGCATGTCCTCCGGCCCTGTTACCAGGTATTCGCTGAGTTCATTATAGGCGACGTTTTGCAGGACCAGATTTCCATCAGTATAAATGTCAACAGCGCCAGCTCCGGGAGAAGCATGCAGGAATCTGAGAAAGGAATTTATGGTTGGCATTTACCATCACACCTTATACGATATTTTGTTACAGTATATTAATGATGGATAGAAAACATTCGATGAAATGAAAACAGAAGAGGGTAATGATCCATTGGGGCAAAAACAATGACCAACTGACCAACAAACCAACTTGATACACCGGGACGTGCTTTCTGTAACAAGATCAGCTGTTAGAGGTGCCGAAATAACAGGTTTCCCTTTTAAGGGTGGCTTTGTGTCCATACATGGCTTTGTCAGCCTGCTCGAATGCGCAATTGATATCTTTATTTTCATCCCTGTCGTAAAGGGCATAACCATAAGCTAAATCGATTTTCAGTTCGCAGTTCTGATTGCTTTCATCCACCCTTTTCTGAAGATCAGCCAGCGTGTTTTCCACCATTTCCCCGGAAGCATCTTCGCACAAGATACAGAATTCATCCCCACCGATCCTGAAGACCCGACCGATACCGGCAAAGCTTTCATTGATGACCCTGGCCGACTGTGAAATCAATTCATCACCTGTTTTATGTCCGTACCTGTCATTCACCCGTTTCAGATTATTGATGTCCAATATAACAATGGCAGTATTCTTAGTGTCTTTCATACAATGTTCCATGGCCTGCTGAAAAGAAGTGCGGTTTTGGATTCCAGTCAGAACATCGTATTTGTACTGCAATTCCCGCAGGAAAATATAGAAAAGCACCAGGCACAAGGCAATACAGCCCCAGATTATAAGTATATGGCTGAATAAGATCTGCAGTATCAGCCCCAGGATCGGGACAAACAGAGCCAGGATCAGGTATTTTCTATGTTCGATTTCCCGGATAGCATTACTTTTCACCGCTTCAGCTACGATCAAACCAAAGTAAAATAAGGAGACCAGTGTGGGCAGGAGAAAAAATTCGCCCCGAAAGTACTGATTCTGCCCGTCAACGAAAAATACCCAGCCGGTTTGATAGCTTAAAATACAGATCAGGGCATTAAAATACAAAGGGATCGTCAAGAAATTATGACTGTATTTCGTTTTTTTCCTGGTATTGCAAAAGAATAAAAATAGGAAAGGAAATAACGGGCTCAGAGAAAAACCAAGGATATTTGCGATACGGTGAGGCACCACCAAATTACTGCTGCCGGATTGTGCCATCAAGACGGTGGCAATTTCAAGCAAGAGCAAAATAATGGTAATGAATGATAATAGTATGTATATCCTGCTTTTGTAATGATTCACAACTATATTGCGCTTTGCAAGAAATAACGTAAAAGAAAGAGCCATAATTGCGAAAATATCGATGGTGATCGAACTGGTCATAAATGTGTTTCGCCTTTTCCGATAATGCTTTTGATCCACATTATAACACAGAATAACTCGGGATATTTAAACAATTCAGGATATTATATCTATATAAGATTAGAAAAAGAGCTTCCGGGCGTTTAATCTGGTAATCTGATCGGTCTCAGCGGCAGAAAGTGTCAGGACATTTTTTATGGACTGCAGTGCATGAGGGTCGCCGGTTTCTCCTGTATGATAGGGGAAATCGCTGCCCAGAAGAACATGTTCAGGCCCGGCAATGGACAACAGGCATTGCAGAGCCGGAGCGGACAAAACGATGCTGTCATAGTACAAAGATCGAAGGTAATCCTCAGGCTTGCGGGTAAGTGCTGTTTCACTTCGGACTTCGAGAAACTTTTGTAAGCGACCGGAAAGAAAAGACAAGGCCCCGCCGCCGTGAGCCAGAAAGAAGCGCAGATTAGGGAAGCGGTCCATGATGCCGCCCAGAATAAGGCATAAACCGGCTGCCGCTGCTTCAATGGGAAGTCCCAAGACAGGCTTCAGGCCGTAGCGGGAAAGACGGCTGCCCCCCATGGGATCCCAGGGGTGAATAAAAATGATGGCGTTCTTTTCTTCGGCTCGGGCAAAAACCGGGTAAAAGTCCGGGTGATCCAAATCCCGCCCGGTGATGTTTGAACCGATCTCAAAGCCACGCAGTCCGTATTGGTCCATACCCCGGTCTAAAACCTCCAGGGCCAACTCCGGTTCCTGCATCGGCAGGATGCCCAGGGCCTGAAAAGGCAGGGGAGAGCTTTTAACCAACCTGGACAGGTCTCTGTTGATGGCATCTGCCAGTTGTGCTGAGGCATCACCTGGCAGATGGTAATTGAAAATAAAGGGAGGCGGAGACAACACGGCTGCGCAAATTCCCAATTTACGCAATTCTTCAATCAATTGCTCCGGACTGGTCAAGGCCAGCGGCAGGGCATAAGTGCTGCCTGGCCCGCATTCCAGAAGGTTTTTGCCATTTTCTTCTCGATTGAGTATACCCAGCCGGGATCCCTCTTCCCGGATAAGTTGAAGAAAGCTTTCAGGCAGAAAGTGTACGTGGGAATCGATGGCTGCGTCTGCTGTCAGTATCATGTTGTCCTGCCCCCTAAAAAAATCATAATTCACGATTATTATCAACGATCGCCCAGATAAGCTCCTTTTTGGGTGGAACGTACATGTTTCCGGTAAAAATCCAGAAAACCCCTGGTGGCAATTTGGGGAGGTTCCCAGCTGGTGGCACGGTCCTGCAGCAGATTCTCCGGCACAAGCAAGTCGATCCTGCCAGTTTCCAGATCGATTTCTACCATGTCACCCTTTTGTACCAGGGCGATCGGTCCGCCGTCAGCAGCTTCGGGTGCCACGTGAGCCACTACCGCGCCTTTGATAGTTCCGGATACCCGGCCGTCACTGACCAGGGCTACTGATTCATCCAGCCCGTACCCCCGTAAGAGCCACATGCTGCTGTATAGGCAGGGCATACCTGGACCGCCGCGAGGTCCGGCGTAGCGAACGATCGCCACATCTCCGGGTTCCAGTTCACCGGCCATGATGGCCTCACAAAAAGCTTTTTCCGAGTCGTAAGGCTTGGCCGGGCCCCGATGATGTTTAAGCTGCGGGGCTGCCGAATGAGGTTTGGACACCGCTCCTTCCGGAGCCAGGGAACCGTACAGTATCCCGATGCCGCCGGTGGGTGCCAGGGGATTTTCCAGACTGCGGATGATCGGTTCGCTGGAATCCAGGAAAGCGGCGCCGATCTCCCCAATGGTTTGGCCGGATACAGTAGGACAGTCCAGGTGCAGCAGGGGAGCCAGTTTCTTTAGCAAGCCTGGTACGCCCCCGGCAAGGTTAAAGCGTTCTACCGTATGGCGTCCCCCGGGGAGAACATCACATAGCAGCGGGGTCGATTCCCCCAACTGGTGGAAGTCTTCCAGGGAAAATTCCTCGCCAATCTCGGCGGCCAGAGCCATGATATGGAAAATAGCACATGTGGATCCACCGCAGGCCATCACTGCACGGATGCCGTTTTCTATGGAAGCTTTGGTGATGATCTTCCCGGATGTCAAGACCGAAGCATGCAGCGTCATTATCTGCTTTCCTGCATTGCGGGCAGATGTAAGAATTTCCGGTCCATCGCCGTTTAATACCGAAGTGCCGGAAAGCGCGATCCCCACCACCTCGGAAAAGATCTGCATGGTGATTCCGGTACCCATCACCCCGCAGGCTCCCGCCCCAGGAAGGCAGCTGCTCTCGATGGTCTGGTAATCCTCCTGGCAGATTTCGCCCCGCTTCAGTTTAAGAAAGGCAGCGGCGGGATCGCTGAGGAAGAGGTCCTGATCATTATGTCTCCCTGGCCGCATGGCACCGCCGCTGACAATGATGGCTGGAATATTCAGCCGGGCGGCAGCGATCAGACAGGCCGGCACGGTTTCGTCGCATACTGCTATGAGAACCAAAGCGTCAAACTGATTGGCCGCGGCTACACACTCAATATAAGCGGAAGCCACCTCCCGCCAGACCATGTTGTAGTTGGAAGCCCCAGGCGTCCCGGCACAAGTGCCATCGCAAAGCCCGCTCAGGCAAAACTCCACTGGAGTTCCACCTGCCTCCAAAACGCCATCCCTGACCTCCCGGCAGATCTCCTTGATCCTGCGAGTAGCCGGGCTGATCTCGCCCCAGGTATTTAAGATCCCTACCAGGGGCTTTTTCAGTTTTACCGGGTTAAATCCCGCCCCGATATAAAGGGCCCGTCGGAACCCCGCCGCATAATCCGGGGTATTGTTATCACCCTTGTTTACCAATCTTATGACCCTCTTTCGGCTTTAAGCTATGATTATTGCATGGTCCGGCCGCCGTCCACGCTGTAGACCTGGCCGGTAATGTAGGTTGCCCGGTCGGAGGCCAGGAAGGCGACCATTTCTCCGATCTCCTCGGCATAGCCCAGCCGGTTCATAGGAATAGTGGTCAGCATATATTTCCGGAATTCGTCGCTCAGTCTCTCCTGCATAGGTGAATGGACAGCTCCGGGGGCTACGCTGTTAACTGTGATCCCGGTTTTGGCCAGCTCCCGGGCCAGGGCTTTGGTAAAACCGATGATTGCTCCTTTGGCCGCTGAATAAACCGCCAGGTTAGGACTGCCTACCTTGCCGGCCGAGGACGAGATATGGATGATCCGGCCGCTGTTTCTTTCCAGCATGTGGTCCAGGACCGCCTTGGTACAGTTCAAATAACCTTTTAAACCGGCTCCTAATTCGGTGTCCCAGTCAACTGGGTCAGTCTGCCAAAAGGGGGCGTTTTTGCTGGGGGCTACCGCATTGTTCACCAGTATGTCAAGTTGACCGAATTTCTGAATGGTTTCCCTGACCATGGCTTCCACTTCACTTGGCGAGGTCACATCAGCCGCAAAGGGCATAGTTCTTTCCAGACCCGGATCGATTTCCCGGGATGCTGCTTCGGCGAGTTCAAGGTCGAGGGTATTGATGACCACCCTGGCTCCTTCCCTGACCAAGACCCTGGCAATACCCATTCCGATACCCTGGCTGGAGCCGGTAACGATGGCTACCTTTCCTTCTAAAATCACTTTGTGGTACCACCTTTCGTATCATATTATTATTATATTTGCCGGTAAACCGGGACTAATCCCGGTTCACCCATTATACTATTTCTATAACTTTTTTAATTCAGTCAGCACTTTTTCCGGCGTAAAGGGAAGCTCTCTGAGCCTTATCCCCACCGCATCGAAAATAGCGTTGGAAACAGCAGCGGCTACCGGGTTTAAGGTAGGCTCGCCCAGACCCTTGGCTCCAAAGGGACCATTGGGCTCATTGGATTCCACGAAGATGGAGTTGATTTCCGGCAGATCCTTGGGACCCGGTATACGGTAATCTAAAAATCCGGCATTGGCGACCTTGCCGTGATCATAGACCATATCTTCCATTAAGGCCCAGCCGATACCCATAGCCACCCCGCCTTCAATTTGTCCTGAGGCGCCCAGGGGGTTTATGGTTCGGCCCAGGTCATGGGCAGCGTGATAGGATACCACTTGCACCTGACCGGTTTCGGTATCCACTTCCACCTCGGCCACATGGGCGGCAAAGGGGTAGGCGCAGGAGGGATTGCCGTATTTGTTGGCATCCGGTACCTGGGTCCCGGGGTGAAATTCTCCAAAACCGTACATAAAGGAACCGTTATGCTGATAGAGATAACGGCTGCCCAGATCAGCCAGCGTGATCGACTTATCCGGGTGATCCGTGCTGACTGCTTTACCATCGGTCAGGATCAATTGATCCTGATCCACCTCCAGCAGCGTGGCGGCGTAAGCGAGGATTTTGGACTTCAGATCTTCAGCCGCCAGGTAAACGGCCTTGCCCCCCACAGTCGTAGTTCTGCTGGCCCAGGCTCCCAACGCAAAGGTGGATTGGTCGGAATCAACTGGCGTCATTCTAATATCTTCCACGGTCAAACCCAGCACCTCAGCCGCGATCTGGGCAAATGCAGTTTTCTGGCCCTGCCCCAGTTCAACTTCACCGGAAGTCACCGAAGCCCTGCCGTTCAATTCAAGCCGTAACACAGCCGATGATCCGTGAAAAGGAGGAAAGAAGGCACTATAGCCGGAGACATGGTTGGTACAGGCCAACCCGACACCTTTACCGAAAGGCATTTGCGATTTCTTTTCCTTCCAGCCGGTGGCCGCGGCTACCTTGTCCAGACACTCGTCAAGAGCGGCGCTATTTACCTGCCAGCCGTGCACCGAAACATATCCGGGCTGGACAGCATTGGCATGTCTCATCTCAATAGGGTCAATACCCAGTTGGTGTGCCGCCTGGTCCATCATCGACTCTAAAGCGAAAACCATCTGGGAGTTGCCAAATCCCCTGAAGCACCCGGCAGGGAGGGTGTTGGTGTAGACCAGGTAACCTTCTGCCTTAACGTTCTGGAATTTATAGAGTGTGTCTGCCCGGAAGCTGGCAGTGCCAATGATGGGTACACCGTAGCAGACCCGGCCCCCGTTGGCCGTCACGATTCTCACCTTTTTGGCGGTGATGATCCCGTCTTTGGTGAAGCCCATCTTCAGATAAATGTTCATGGGCAGCCGGGGATTGCCGGCCATAAAATCCTCTTCCCGGCTGTTGGAAAGACTGACTGGCTTTCCGGTGAGCTTGGCCAGCAGGGCAGCGATGGGATGCAGGGGTGTTTCCATCTTGGCACCGAAACCACCGCCGGTGGGGGGTTGGATGATCCTAAGGCTGTCTATGGGCATGCCCAGAGCCTTGGCGTAAGTGACTCGGCATTTGCTGGGTATCTGAATGGGCAGGTAAAGGGTGATCCTGCCGTCAGGCTCAGGTTTGGCCACAGCGGCCATGGTTTCCATGTAAGCTTGGTAGACCTGGGAGGTGTAATATTTCTCCTCCAGCACCAGGTCGGAATTTTCGAAGGCATCTTCTACATTTCCACGTTCCACTTCGAAAACACTGGCAATGTTGTTGGGGACCTCGTTGATCATAGGGGCTCCCGGCAGCATGGCTTCTTCCGGGTCATATACGGGGGGCAGTTCTTCATATTCTACCTTGATCAGGTCCAGGGCTTCTTCGGCGGTTTCCAGATCAACGGCTGCCACGGCAGCGATTTCTTCCCCAACGAAACGTACCTTGTCCGGGGCCAGAATGTACCAGTCCTCATGAGTGGTACCGTAACGAATCAAAGGCGTATCCTTAGCCGTGATCACTAGTTTTACGCCCGGCAGGCTCTCTGCCTGGGAGGTGTCAATACTTACAATACGTCCGTGGGGGATAGAGCTGCGCAAAATTTTCCCGTACAGCATGCCGGGGAAGCGGATGTCCGTTGTATAGACGGCATCTCCAGTGGCTTTTGGCCGGGCGTCAATAAAAGGCTGGGACTTGCCCACCACTTTATAATCACTCATGCTAGAACCTCCCTTCGTCTGGTCTGGCCAGAGATCTGACTGCTTGAACGATTTTTTCATAACCGGTGCAGCGACAGAGATTTCCTATCAATCGGCTGCGGATCTCTTCTTCGCTGGGATCCGGATTATCATCCAATATCGATTTGGCCATCATGATCATACCCGGCGTACAATAGCCGCACTGTATGGCTCCGCAGTTGACAAAGGCTTCCTGGACCGGAGCCAATTGACCATTGGCAGCAAGTCCTTCGATGGTGGTGATTTCTTTGCCCTCGGCCTGGACGGCCAGCATCAGGCACGAATTTACCGGGGCTCCGTTTACCAGGACGGTACAGGCACCGCATTCGCCAGCTCCGCAGCCTTCCTTGGTGCCGGTGAGCCCGATATTATTTCTTAATACGTGCAGCAGTGTCATGTGCGGGTCTGCCAGCACTTGGTAATGGTCTCCATTGACTAAAAGATCTATTTGCTTTTTCATCCTTGACACCTCCTAAGACCGCAGCGAGCGCAGCGTTCGGCCGACCAGGACGCGAACCAGTTCCCGGCGGTAATCTGCACTGCAGCGCAGGTCTGAAATAGGGCTGCACTCGGTGGCGGCGGCTTCAGCCGCTTTTATTATATTTTCTTCGTCCAGGACTTTTCCGGTAAGGGCCGCTTCAGCCTGTTTGGAGCGCATCGGCGTAGGGGCAACTGCGCCCAAAACGATTTTGCAGCTGGTGCAGGTATCCCCGGACAAGGAAACCATTGCAGCGATATTGACTACGGCTATGTCCATGGACTTTTTCAAACTGTGTTTCAGGAAAGTAAACTTTGCCTCCTGTGGTGGCAGCGGGATGGTTATGCCGGTTAAAATCTCATCCGGCTGCAGGATCGTACGGGAAGGTCCCAGGATAAATTCTTCTATATTAACGGTTTTTTCTCCCTGAGGACTAAAGACCATAAGGGATGCGCCCAGTGCGATCAAGGGCGGAGTCAGATCTGCCGAAGGCGATCCGTTGCAGAGGTTGCCGCCAATGGTAGCCAGGTTGCGTATCTGTGGCGATCCCAGGTGTTGTGCGGCCTCCGCCAGTATCGGGAGGTATTTCTTGACCAGAGCGGATTTTTCGATCTCCGCAACTTTGGTCATTGATCCGATGAAAATTTCGCCATCAGTGAGAGTGATGCCATTCAGATCAGTGATGCCGCCCAAATCTATGGCGCAGCACAGATCGGTTATTTTGAGTCTGGACCTCACTAGTAAGTCAGTGCCCCCGGCCAGGAAGTAGGCACCAGGACCTTTGTCGAGCCTGGCGGCTGCCGCCTCACGCAGGCTGTCTGGCTTCAGGTATGAAAAGCGCCTCAAAAGAATCACCTCTTTTATATTCTCGCAGGCCGTTGCTAAAAGTCATCAGGCTGTTACAAGGCTTCTTTTTGCTTTGACGTATGCTGAGCAACGCCCGAGCTGAAGTTATGTTACGCCTCATCTGGCTATGGAACAGCCAACGGATAGATTTAAAACCAATATTGGCAAACGGTTTTTATAACCTTGGCCTAACGGGTCAGACAGATGGCATCATCCGGACAAGCGATGACGCACATGCCGCAGCCTTTGCATTTATCTGTGATCACTATTTGTTCATCCACCATTTCCAGACCCTGATAAAAACAGGCGTGGAGGCATTTCTTGCAACCGGTACAAAGAACCTGATCTACCTTGGCTTTTTCCCGATACGCGTAAAGTTCTTCGTAGGTTTTACTGTTTTTGACTGCCAGCCCTGTCATTTCGTCGATGGAGCCGTAACCGTGCTGGTCCATGAATTCTTCCAGACCATTGACTGCGTCAGTGATGACCCGGTATCCATTCAGCATGATGGCCGAGCAGAATTGCGTCAGAGAAGCTCCGGACATGAGAAATTGGACTACGTCCTGCCAGTCGTAGGCTCCGTTGGAACCAAATATAGGCAAGTCCGGACAAGCTTTGTTTACTTGGGAAACCCAGCGCAGGCTTAGCGGAAGCACCCAGGGGCCTCCTATTCCGGCCATACTGTTGAGGTGCGGCTTACCGGTTTCAATATCCACCAAAAAGCCAACATAGCGGTTGATCAGGGTTACTCCGGAGGCTCCGGCTTCTTTTACCGCCCGGCTGGTCTCGATGATGTCATGACCTTCGGCGGCTACCTTGTAAATCACCGGGATCGATACGGCGCTGGTTACGGCCTTGGTGATAATGGCAGCGATCTCATGGGATTTGACCAGTTCCATGTCGGATTGATCGAGCCCAAGTTGGGAGACCTGCGGGCAGCCTGCGTCCAGCTCGATAATACGAAGTCCTGCTTTTTCCATGCGTACCGCCGTCTCTGCCATTTTATCCAGGGGACCGGTGCCAATACTACCCACCAGTACAGATCCGTGTTTATCCGCGACTTCCTGCACCCTTTGCAGGGTTTCGATCCAGTCAGGCGGTTCCAGTGGGATGCCGCCCCTGCCGTAAAAGCTGAACATTTTGGGGTACTCGCCCCGACTGCAGACTTTCCGGTTTTCATCGATCACTGCCCAGCGAGCGTGGTCAAAAGATCTTGCCAACTCAGGCGAAAAAGCTACTGATTTGGCAACCACACCGCCGGCTCCGGCTTCAATGGCTGCCTTCATGTGTTGATAGTCGGTGGTTGGCTCACCGGCAGAAGCCATGACCGGGTTTTTGAATTTGACACCGTTGATTGTTACAGATAAGTTTGGCAATTCTCTTCCCTCCTTGTTAAAAAAATGAGTTGATCTATTTGATCGATATAATTCGACATGAAAGAGAAGAAAACCTTTACCAAAAGTAAAAATAAATAAAAATAAATTACAATAAGTAAATAAGGCAAAAAGAGGAATAGCTGTCTGCGAAGCAAAAGAAATGCGGATAAATGGTAACTTATTTCATAGAAATGAACATATGTGAGTCCTTAAAGAGGAATTCCAAAGTAAAGGTAAAAAAACTTCATTAATTATTAAATAATGCTTAACAAATTTATTAATAGTAAAACAGGGCAAAAAAATTATTATTGTCGCGGAGCAAAGATCTACTTGCTATAATCATGAGAAATTCCTGGCAGTGATTTTGCTATTTGCGGGTCGGTGTTATAATATTGAAAGGATTGGTCAGCCAAAACATTTTATTATTAGGCGGTATAAGCGTGTACGGTGAAAAACTAAGAGAAATAAGACAAAGCCAAGGGCTTAGTATAGAGGAACTGGCAAAAAAATCGGGCTTGTCCCCGGGCTTCATCAGTCAGATCGAGAGGGGACTGAACAACCCATCAATATCTACTTTGCGGGAGATCAGTCTGGTGCTGGGAATACCCATTTTTCATCTTTTTATGGAAGAGAAATCCGAGGCACTTATCGTTAGAAAAGATGAGCGCAAGAGGATCCAGTATCCTGACAGTTCAGTAACCTATGAGTTACTTACCCCCAGCTTGAACCATAAAATCGAAGTGGTCTCAGTTTCACTGGAAATTATGGAGTCTTCGGTTCCGAAGGCGCAAGGACATGAAGGGGAAGAAGTGGTCACGATTTTGAAGGGAAAGGTGGAAGCCCAACTGGGACAAAAAAGCTATATCCTGGAAAAAGGTGATACCATGTCGTATGACAGCAGGATCCCGCATAAGTTCATCAATGTGGGCAAGGGGAAAGCAGAAATGCTGGCGATCGTTACTCCTCCGAGCCTTTAATGTTAAACGGGACGTACCATTATATAACGATAACAAAAAATGAATAGGGAGACGCTTGAATATTAGGGCTTTTTCGCAATTGACACTGAAACTTACAGCAGAAGAAGATCGAGAGATTTTCGACCAACCTGGCAGTTATAAGTTTGCCTGTAACGGGCAGACTTTTTATTCTTCTGCTGGAGCATCATGGTTTGTGATCGATGCCTAAGCCGTGAAGGTAAATACAAATTTTTATCGAATAAGAAAACTAATACGGGACATTGCTGAAGCATCGCATCTTTAGACTTTCATGCAGACACAGGAAGAAAAATTAAGAATATGGTAATTGTATCGAATAATACATAGGAGATGGGACCATATGGATAAGCTGAGTTTGGGATACATGACCGAGCAGGAGGTTTATGAACAAGTTTACAACTGGTATAAGGCGGCCGGACTAAACCTGCTGCAGAGCAAAAGGGAGAATTTAGACGCAGAATATAGGAAACGCAGCGAGGAACTGATCCATTCACTGCCTGAGCCGGCTCAAGCTGCCCCACCTGATATGTATTTTGTTTTCCAGATGATCTCTTCTGATTTATTTGAATGGGCTTTTAAAGAAACCGATGATAATGGCATCAGTATGGGGGAATACGCCAGGTATGCCTTACAGAAGAAAGAAGATGAGATCGGGTTCGATGAACTGTTTGATTTCCTGCGGAAATCCAAGCTCTTCAAAGAATTTTCCCGGGTTTTTTAGGCTTACTGGTGCAACAATTAAAGGGGGGGTTATCGTGAAAAAGTTGGTAATGGCATTGATCCTGGGGTCTTTGATGGTGTTCACGGCGATCACCGGGTATCCTGCTCCGGTCTCGGCAGCTTTGCAAATCGGAACAGACCTCAATCAGCCGATCCTGAGGGACACAATTGCAGCTCCTTCCCAGCTCACGGCGGAAGCAGACGGGACTTCAGTAAACCTGACATGGAAAGATAATTCCGCCAATGAAACTACTTTTGATATAGAACGCAAGGGGAATGGAGGCATTTTTGAGCCTATTGCGACTTTGCGGGCTGGAAGCACCAGCTATGTGAACAGTGGATTACAAGCTGGAGCCGAGTATACTTACCGGGTGAGAGCGCTGACCTCCACCGCCGCCAGTACTTATTCCAATGAAGCATCTGTCACCATCAGCGCATCGGTCAGCTTTAATCCTAATATTCAGATCGATCCGGATCGGGAACTAAATTTGGATTATCTGATTTGGGAGTATGATATAGAAGCAGGGAAGGCGATCATTACCAAATACAAGGGCACGGGTGGAGAGGTGACAGTTCCTTCCACCTTGGGAGAAGTCAAAGTCACCCGTATCGACACATTGGCCTTTGAGAACTGTACCGGCCTTACCAGTATCGTGGTCCCCGACTCGGTGACCAGTATCGGCATGGATACGTTTCGCGGCTGTACCCAACTGAAAAAGGTAACGCTGCCCGACACGATCACCAGTATCGGCCTGGATTGCTTTGCCGAATGCAGCAGCTTGAGTTCCATTGATCTTCCGTCGGGTTTGAGCGAGATCGAACTGGGGACCTTTAACGGCTGCAGCAGCCTGACCGATATCGCGATCCCGGCAAATGTGAAGACTATAGAAACGGATGCTTTTTATAAATGTACCGGTTTGACCGCCGTGAACCTGCCAAAAAGTTTGTCTCAGATCCATCCCTCGGCTTTTCGCGGCTGCAACAATTTAACTTCCTTTTCTATTTCCGGAGATAATCCCTCATTCACCCCGGCAGAGGGGATCTTGTACAGCAAAGACAAATCCACGCTGGTGGTCTATCCTGAGGGCAAGATTACTGGAACCGTAACCATTGCCGATCATGTGAAAAGCATTGGCCCTTCGGTATTTTTTAATGAGAGCAGCCTGAAAGGGATCGCTTTACCCAGTGGCCTCACCAATATCGGCAATGAAGCTTTTTACAATACCGGACTAACGAGCGTGACCATCCCTGCCGCAGTGAAAACCATCGGTTTTGGAGCCTTTGCAAACTGCACCAGTATTAAAACGGTCAGCTTACCCGGTACTTTGACCGCCATTGAAAGTGGAACATTCAGAAACTGCACCAGTTTGACCAGGGCCGCCATGATAAATGGTGTACAAACCATCGGTACTGAAGCTTTTTATGGCTGCAGTTCATTAAAAGAGATCTATTTGCCCAGCACCATCAAAACCATCGGAAAAGGTGCTTTTCAGGGGTGTCCTGTTTTCAGATCCATATGGTTTTACGGTTATCCGCCGGATATTGACTGGGATGCGGTTGATTACCGCAAAGACACCAAGGAGGATGTGACCCATCACGACTCTGACGTGATCCTGTATTATCCCCGCGCCCTGGAAGATTCCTGGTTAAATGATTTTTACTATTGGGGATGGAATATCCAGCCCTTTGATCCGATCAACGACAACATATTGCAATTGGCACCGGGGATCGCTTTAAAAGACCTGGCCCTGCCTGGCCAGTCAGCCGGCGGACAGACCTCCTCCGGTCAATATCCGGGATTGCTGCCGGACGGCTCCATGTCCATACAGCTCAGCCTGGGAAAGACCGACTTTGGGGTAAACGGGCAATCATTTACCATGGATGCCAGTCCGATGATAATAGAGAGCCGCATGATGCTGCCGGTAAGATACGTGGCCGAGCCGCTGGGAGCAGTAACTGAATGGAACCAGGCCGAGCAGAAGGTGAC
>CAZNPR010000015.1:32804-34449 GCA_964574965.1 uncultured Syntrophomonas sp.
GTGCTGTGGAAAGGTTTGGCGCTGTGGAGAGCTGCACGTTTAAAACACCTCGGCTGGTACATCGCGCTTTTGATCATCAATACCGTCGGTATCTTTGAGATCATTTATCTGATCGCAACCCATAAAAAATACAAGCAACAGGCATGACGAAAGGGCAGGCCGGGCTGAGATGAGATGATGATTTGGCATTCGGGGCAATCGCAGCAGAACCGACTACTTGCGTGTGCCCGAATGGGTATGCCCCGGAGGGATATCCCCCTGCTTCAGTTTTTTGCTGTAAACATTTTGAAATACTATGATTTAATTGTATAATTAAGATACGAAAAAATGACACCTCTGTTTGCCGTTTGTTTCCTTTGGTAGTATTCAAAAAAGCTGGTAATAGAAACATTAGAAAAAAGAAACATTATTTGAATGGATGGAATAATTTAAGTAATTATCATAATCAATAAGGGGTATTATGGCAAAAACAGCGGGGTAGTAGTCCAGTTTGGGGGGAAACGGATGAAGCCTGCAATAAATGCTGACTATTATGTCATCTTGGGAGTGGCACGGGATGCCACCCAGGAAGAGATCCGGCAAATGTTTTTAAAGGAGCGCCGGGAATTGCCTTGTGATCTTGAGGAAGCCAGGCGAAAACGAGCCATTTTGAATGAGGCCTATTATATATTGGGCAATCAAGTCAGAAGGTGTGCATATGACCGTTCACTGTCAGGCTATAGACGGCAAGGATTAAGACTGGCCGATAAACCGACTGCGCCGGAACCATTCATTTCTGCATATAAAGATTATAATAACCCGTTCAGAGCTGCACAGGTGAAGATATTCAAGTCGTCAAAACGCGTAAAGCCACAGGAAGATAAAGGCCCTGCGGTCATTACGCTGATTTTACTGCTCATTTTCGGTATTGGTACTTTGTGGCCGTTGGGAAATGGTCCTGCTTCTGATACAGGGACGCCGGGCATCAGCACAGAAGCAAAACTGCTGGAGTCCGGGGCGAGGCCGTTGGAACTGCCCTCCTCAGGTGATACTCGTTACTATAATAATGAAGAACCTGTCGCAAAGCTTTTCATTTATTCAGCTGAAGGCACCAATTATTTTATTAAATTGGTTGACAAGATCACCGGGGAAATAGCCATGACCATTTTTGTACGAGGCGGTGAGAGTGTGGAGGCGCAGGTCCCACTAGGGACGTACGAACTTCGCTATGCCAGCGGCGAGTCATGGTATGGGGAAAAACATCTTTTTGGTGAAAATACCGCTTGCATGAAAGCGACGAGAACATTGGGCTTTGATCGTGAGGGTGATGAGGTAAAACATCATCGGATCAGTCTGATCAAGCATCTTGATCGCAATTTGAACCTTCAGCAAATCGCCATGGAACAATTCTAAAACCTGCAGATCTTCAGCAACTTTGCGCCTGTCTGCTGCTGTCCAAGTATTGCCTTCCAACACGCACGGGCAGCAGCAATCAATGTGTTCCGGAAAAGCCCGGTCTACTATTGGTGTTAATAAAATGATGGTCCTCTGACAGAAGTCTCTGTGAGGGAGGGTTCTGGTGGGTAGACCCTCGCCTTTACCTCTTTTCCTCCACACAATGATCTGCTTCTGCTTTGGGTATGCTCACTCCCCACGCCTCACTCCT
>CAZNPR010000016.1:0-33960 GCA_964574965.1 uncultured Syntrophomonas sp.
GAAATTTATCGGATAATTTAATAACCCTGTCCAATTCCTGGACAGTATCCGCTGTTCCTTTAAAGAACCACAGGTAGTAAACGCCTTCCAGGTAATCCTGGATACTATAAGCTAAACGTTTTTTACCCCATCCATCTGCCTGATTGGTAAACTCACCACCAAAGTCCGCAATGATCGTTTGCAGTTTTTCTTTGGTTTCAGCGACCACCTCTTCAGATAAATCCGGCTTCAAAATGAACATCATTTCATACGAACGCATATATTACACCTCCTCCCTACGGACTAACCCAAACATGGGTAATGGCTCCGATTTTAAACCGGAGCAGGGACTTCAATAGATTATAACAGGAATAATTATTCGTTGCAAGTTAAAGCTTGCCTTTAATAAGCAGGCTTTTTAACTCTGTGAGAGGTTGTTCGATAATATAGGTTTCATTAAAAAGGGCCTTTAAAACAGCGATCGGTTCTTGGTGTTCCTCATGCCTGATGGCAATAATACAAAAATGCTTGCTTTCATCCAGAGATTTGACAGTAACTAAATCTCCACATACAAACCGGGAAGCAGAAACTAATTTCAATTTCATTTCATTTCACCTCCCTGGCCCCTTTAAGTTGTTATATTTTATGCATCATTGACCGGGTTGGTCACCCGCGCTTTTGTTTTCAACCCTGACCATTCTTTTTTCAAACTGGCTTCGGGGCAGCATTACCAAGCGGGCACAGCCCTGGCATTTTATTTTTATGTCAGCACCCATGCGGACAATTTCCCAATTATAACTTCCACAAGGATGCTGCTTTTTCATCCTGACTATATCACCCAAATCAAACTGTTTACGCTCCAAGGTCCTCCCCCCCATCACATCGTATCAAACCAACCATCGATCACTCTAATCGGCTGGAAACCCTTTTGTCGTATTTGGCCTACGGGGGAGTAAAAACACCCTTCCTGCCGCAAAGCCTCCATCAGTTGCCCTGCTTTGCTCCTATCAACAGAAATCAGCAGTCCTCCCGCCGTCTCCGGCGAAAAAAGCAAATCTCTGGTATTTGGATCTACTTCCGGGGTAAAAACTATTTTGCCTGATAAATATTCGCGGTTTTTATATGCCCCGCCTGGCATCAAGCCCATACTAGCATATTCCAAGGTTCCTTCCATAAAACGAACTTGCCCGGCAAATACTTCTGCCGCTACATTACTTGCCTCAGCTAACTCAAATAGATGGCCTAAGAAACCAAAGCCTGTAATATCTGTTGCTGCATTGACCCCAATATTCTGCATAGCAGTACAGGCTTTATTATTTAACATGGACATCCATCCCGTTGCTTCTTGATATGCTTTTTCCGAGGCTAATTCGGCTTTGATAGCAGTTGCAATAACTCCGTTCCCCAACGGTTTGGTCAGTAGTAATATATCTCCCGCATGTGCACCGCTGTTGGTTATGATTTTATCCGGATGGATCAGTCCACAAACGGACAAGCCGTATTTCGGCTCGTTGTCATCAATTGTATGCCCTCCCACCAGAAGTGCCTCCGCTTCCTTGACTTTATCCAGTCCCCCGGCCAGGATCTGCTTTAAAACATCTAGCTCCCCGCACTCGGGATAACAAACTATATTCATAGCCAAGAGCGGTTTCCCCCCCATGGCATAAATATCATTGATTGCATTGGCCGCCGCTATTTGCCCAAAGACAAATGGATCATCTACCATGGGAGTAAAAAAATCCAGTGTCTGTATGATAGCTGTTTCATCATTAATTTTGTAAACCGCAGCATCATCTCTGGTATCTAATCCCACCAAAAGTCTTTCGTCAACAGGGAAAATAAAGTCTTTCAACAATTTTTCCAGGGTCCCCGGACCCATTTTTGCTGCTCAGCCTGCTGCTCTGACCATTTCTGTTAAACGCACCTTCATCTCGTTCCTCCTTTCCCCGGCCGCTCCTTTAATTACTATGTTAAAAAGATTGCATAAAAGCCCGGTAAGCTTTATACGACATAAAAACATCGGCCTTGCTCACTACTTCAAAAGGAGAATGCATGCCTAATACAGCCACTCCGCAATCAACCACTTCCATCCCATAATGGGCAATATATTGCGCTACGGTGCCTCCTCCGCCAATATCAACTTTACCTAGTTCTCCCGTTTGCCATACCACTTCATGATCATCAAAAAGCTTACGCATCCTCCATAAAATCTCAGGATTTGCATCATTGGACTCTGCTTTGCCCCGAGAACCGGTATATTTGGTCAATACCACTCCACTGCCCAAAAAACTGCAATTATCTTTTTCAAAAACCTCGGGATAATTTGGGTCAATGGCTGCGTTTACATCCGCTGATAAAGCGTGTGAGTCAGCCAGACATTTGCGTACAGTAAAATAGTCTACCGGTCCGTTTAGATGCATTAATTCTACAATTAAGTTTTCCAGCAGGAGTGATTGCAAACCAGTATTGCCTGTACTGCCTATTTCCTCTTTATCAACAAAAAGGCATACCGCTGTTGTTTCAGGGTTTTCAACTTTCAAGATGGCCTGTGATGACGCATAGGCGCTTACACGGTCATCCTGTCCATAAGCCCCAATCATGCTGCGGTCCAAGCCGGTTTCACTGGCTTTAATAGCCGGTACCAGTTGCAACTCTGCACTGGTAAAGTCTGCTTCATCAATATCATATTTCTCCTTGAAGAATTGCAGGATGCTCTCTTTAATTTGATTCTCGCCTTCTGTTGCTGGACGACTTCCTGCTACTGGCGTAAGTTTTTCACCAGTGATTACCTCCGCCATTTTCTTTTCCATTTGCTCTTTGGCCAGATGGGGCAATAAATCTGCAATGGTCAAGACTGGGTCACCCGCATTTAAGCCGATATTGATCTTTATTTCAGTCCCGTCTTTTTTGTAAACTACTCCGTTTAGGGCAAGGGGGATAGCTACCCAGTGATATTTTTTTATGCCCCCGTAGTAATGAGTCTTAAATAAAGCCAATCCGTCATTTTCATATAAAGGATTCGCTTTTAAGTCAATACGCGGGGTGTCGATATGAGATGCAACCAAGTTAAACCCCTCTGATAAAGGTTTCTGCCCCGCAATAACCAAGGCAGCTACTTTATTTTTAATATTTACCATGATCTTTTGCCCCGGTTCAATTTTTTTAATTTGCTCCAATGGTTTAAAACCTTTTTTTAGAGCTGTTTCCGTTATAAATTGCACGGCTTCCCGTTCTGTTTTAACCCTATTAAGGAAATCCAAATAACCCTGGTTGAACTGGTCAATTATTTTCAATTCATCATTATTGAGGTTGAACCAAGCTTTGCCGGCCTGTGATTTATTTGCTGACATATTTTCGCCTCCTTTATTTATAGCTTAACCGGTAAAGATCATGCTCTATGCATATCTTCCGGCAATGACCTTCAAGTTGTTAAATATTCCGAGCAGATAATTGACAAGATGGGAATCCTGCAAACAAGAATATAGTTTGGCCGCTCCTATTATATCTAATCTGGCAGCAAATTCCAACGGCGGTATAGCCATTCCTAAAACAATCATGATGATCACTACACTCTGGATAGCCAATAAGATCATCCCTAAAGTTCGATTTATTCCTCCCAAAAAGCGACCAGAAACCAGGCGGTTTAGGGAAATGAAAAGCAGTAACAAAAGAATATAGGCAATGAAAAACAATAAAATATAAGCTGCGGGTTCGATAAGAAATCGGGTTAATTGCTCAGTCAGTTCTGCTATACTTTCTTGGGGCATGATAAAGGCTAGAAGGGCAGACTCGCGGGACATTGTTAAAATAGGTGTTTTTTGATAAAAATATTGTGCCAGTATCTCAGTAATATGAAATTTATTATCCAGATATAAAATAAAATCATTGCCATAATAAAATGCTGCCCCTAAAGCCAGAACAGCACTGGCTATCCGCCCCACAGAAGCGAATAGTCCTTGCTTGAAACCACTGATCGCACTTAGCGCCAGCACGGCTATAATAATAAGATCGGCAATATTGAAATGCATAAAATCTCCTTTTAACACCAATTATATAGGATTATATCATTCTTCATAATAGGTTTATTGGCGTG
Organism: uncultured Syntrophomonas sp.; assembly: GCA_964574965.1. Taxonomy (GTDB): domain Bacteria; phylum Bacillota; class Syntrophomonadia; order Syntrophomonadales; family Syntrophomonadaceae; genus UBA1368. The sequence continues at coordinate 4,073 of CAZNPR010000016.1, forward strand.
ATTAACACTCCCACAAGGAAAATTATTAAGCAATAATTGTTAAAAAATGATGAGTTAAAACAGTTGCAGATATTATATAAATAGTGTATATGGTAATGAGAAGAATGGTTTTGACTATAAGTGGTAAAGAGGAATATTAATGGATGTACACGTTTTTAACAACTTATATATGATGAGTGCTTATCTGAAGGAATTTGGGTTTCTAGCTCCATTTGTTGCTTTTGGTCTATTCGTAATACAGGCTGCTTTACCAATTTTCCCTTATATCATACTTGCAGCTGCCGGTGGTTTACTTTTTGGCTGGAAAGTAGGTTTTCTTCTTTCCTGGTTAGGTGCCCTTGCGGGAGCATGTATGGCTTTTTGGATCTGCCGCTATGCAGGTTCGGATTGGGCAAAAAACATTATTAAAAAGCGTTTTAATTACGATATTGATCGAATAGATACTGGCTTGGCCTTTTGGAGTATTCTCATTGCCCGTATCATACCTGTCATTCCAACGCCAGCTATAAATGCTGCTGCAGCCTTGACAGGAGTGCCGTTTTGGAATTTCTTTTTTTCTTCTGCACTGGGAAAAATCCCAACCGCCTTGCTTTATACCGGCCTGGGTATAAGTATATTTCAATATCAGGATATCAAATTAACCTTGGTGCTATTAGGAGCTATAATCGCTTTAGCCGCATTGGGTCATTATTATAGCAGAAGGAAGACCGCCTGATTTAGTATTCTTTCGTCATCCTATTCTGATTTTACAATTATTTGTAGATATTTCCCGGGAAATAATTAAATTGTCTAATTTTATACGTATAAAAAAACATCCGGTTTAAAAACCAGATGTATATAAACTCAAGCGATTGAAAGTAATCACAATATGGCGGAAGCGTGTGAGAATCGAACTCACCCACCGCAGGATCACTACGGCGCAAACTGGATTTGAAGTCCAGGCGACCCACCAGGACCGATCCGCCTCCATTAAAGAAATGCCGCGTAAATGAGTATATAACCTTAATCAGTCGTTGTCAATTCTATTTAATCGTACCTGAATTTATTTGTCTTCTTCAGCGCGAACAATCACGGATTCAATCTCATATCCTTTGGCCGCAAATTTCTTGATCAGTTCATCGTTTTGTAAAGATTCCAACCGCAGTATTATTTTATAGCGGTCTTTTTTATCTTCATAATATACAACTGTATTTAAAATGTTTATGCCGCTTTCTGCAATCACTGAAGTGATTTCGGCCAAAGTACCAGGCCGCTCTCTAACATAAAGATCAATTCTGCTATGAGCCTTTTTTACCCCTAAAATATCAATAAGTGCGTCAAAAATATCCGTTTCTGTTACGATTCCTACCAATTTCCCATTTTCAATAACCGGTAAGCCGCTGATTTTATTCTGCCTCATTATTTTTGCAGCGGTTTCAATGTAGCTTTCAGGGGAAACAGTAATCACCTTTTGTTTTTTAGGAAGAATATCTTTAATTTTCGTTTTTGCCAACAGATAGTTGAGTTCATGAATACTCAGAGTTGTAGCCGTTGAAGGAGCAGCCTGATTTAAATCAGTTAAGGTTATTATCCCAACTAACTTGTCCTTTTCCAAAACCGGCAATCGGCGAATATTATTATCTTTCATCATTCGGAAAGCTTCTGCCACACTGGTTTCCAACTGTACTGTCTTGACTCCAGTGGTCATCCGATCTTTTACTTTCATAGGTCTTGCCCCCCTTAAATTTTCTAGCTATTAACCGCCTAAGTAGGCTTTTTTTACTTCTTCACTATTCATCAATGTATTCGCTTCGCCTTGAAGCACTATTTCACCGGTTTCAATCACGTATGCTTTGTGGGCAATTGATAATGCCATGTGAGCATTTTGTTCCACCAGCAGAATCGTGGTACCCTTTTCATTTATGTCTTTTATAATTTCAAATATCTCTTTTACCAAAAGCGGCGCTAAGCCCATAGATGGTTCGTCCATAAGCAATAATTGCGGTCTGGCCATCAGAGCTCTTCCAATCGCCAACATTTGTTGTTCCCCTCCGCTTAAAGTTCCTGCCAACTGCTTTCTTCTTTCCTTTAAACGTGGGAAACGGTTGAACACGTTTTCCATATCATCAGCCATTGCTTTTTTGTCTTTACGAAGATATCCGCCCATTTCCAAATTCTCCAAAACGGTCATTGATGCAAAAACTCTTCTACCTTCTGGTACCTGTGATATGCCCATCTCGACTATCTTTTCTGGTGCTACCTTAGTTAGCTCATTATTTTTATAAACTATAGACCCATGCCGCGGACGTAAAAGCCCCGAAATTGTTTTCAAAGTAGTTGTTTTACCTGCCCCATTGGCACCAATCAGGGTTACAATACTACCTTGTTCAACTTCTATCGATAAACTTTTAAGGGCATGAATAGCTCCATAATAAACATCAATATCAATACATTTAAGCACCTACTCTACCTCCTCTCCGAGATAAGCTTCAATAACTTGTTTGTTACTTCTGATCTCTTCTGGTCTGCCTTCAGCAATAACCTGCCCATAATCCAGCACGTAAATTCGCTCGCAAACACCCATTACCAAAGACATGTCATGTTCGATCAAAAGTATCGAAAGTTTGAAATCGTGCCTGATCTGGGCAATCAAATTCATCAATTCATTGGTTTCCTGAGGATTCATTCCCGCAGCGGGTTCATCTAAAATCAGCATGGTCGGTTTGGTGGCCATAGCTCTTGCTATCTCGAGGCGACGTTGTTCGCCGTAAGGCAAATTTTTGGCTAATTCATCTTTTTTATCATCCAGTTTAAATATTTTTAAATAGTTCAAGGCCTCATTTTCTATAAAATCTTCTCCTTTAAAAAACCGTGGAGACCTGATTATTGCCGACAGGAAATTATAAGGTACGTTTTTATGTGAAGCAATCTTAACGTTATCCAAAACAGTCAGGTCGTTGAACAGACGAATGTTCTGAAACGTTCTGGCGATTCCGCGGGCACATATTGCATGCGGAGCTAACCCGACAATATTTTGCCCATTAAATACAATACTGCCTTGATCAGGTTTATAAACCCCGGTGATCAAATTAAATACCGTCGTTTTTCCTGCGCCATTGGGGCCAATTAATCCGACTAACTCATTTTGCTCCAACCTGAAATTAAAATTCAGCACTGCACTGAGACCGCCAAATGATTTATCTAAGTTATTTATTTCCATAATCAGACTCATTTTCGTCCACTCCAAATTCTGCCGAATGTCCTTCTGCTAAGTTCTTTATTACCCATCAACCCCTGGGGACGATATATCATCACGACAATCAGAATAAGGGCATATAGTATCATTCTGATGGCGGGAAAAGACTGTAACGCAGCTGTCAAAGCCGTTATAAATATGGCTGCAATAACGGCCCCAGTTGTACTTCCCAGACCGCCCAGAACCACCATCACCAAAATATCGAAAGATTTTAAGAAATTAAAGGTCTCCGGTTTTATTATATAGAAGTAATGCGCATACAAGGCACCAGCCAGTCCAGCAAACATTGCCCCAATCACAAAAGCAATGACTTTATACTTGGTCGTATTGATTCCCATTAGTTCTGAAGCAATCTCATCTTCTCGTACTGATATAATGGCTCTTCCATAACTGGAATTGATCAGGTTTACAACCACCAGAATCGTAAACACTGTTGCCCCAAACAACCACGGCCAGGTCGTCATTTTCGTAATGCCAAGTATACCGGCTGGTCCATTCACATAATCAATATTTTGCAGTGTGACCCGGATGATTTCTCCAAGGGCTAAGGTAGCGATAGCCAGGTAATCACCTTTCAGCCTTAAGGTTGGAACGCCGATAATAAAACCGCCCAGTGCTGCTGCCACACAAGCCATAATTAAACCCACGATAAAAGGCTGTTCCAGCATTTGTGTCATAATAACTGAAGCATACGCTCCCATTGCCATAAACCCAGCATGTCCCAGGGATAACTGCCCGGTAAAACCATTAATCAGATTCAAGCTTACAGCCAGAATAATATTGATACACATTGAAGCCAGATTTATCTGATAATACTGATTAAGTAAACCGGTGGTAACAAAATATTGAACCAGGGTAAACAAAGCCGCTAATACTAATACATCAATACAAAATCTAATAAATTTGTTTTTTATCTGCATTTTATTCACCTACACTTTTTCACCGGTATCTTTACCAAAGAGACCGGTAGGCTTTATCAGCAGAATCAGGATCAGTACACCAAAAGCTACGGCATCACGATAAAGACTATTACCATAGCCGCTGACCATGGTCTCCAGGAGGCCCATTACAAATCCTCCCACCATAGCTCCAGGGATGATGCCAATGCCACCTAATACCGCTGCCACAAAAGCTTTTAATCCGGGAATAATACCCATGAGAGGATTTACTGTACTATAATAAACACCGTACATCACACCTGCCGCTGCAGCTAATGCTGAACCAATAGCAAAGGTAATGGAAATGGTTTTGTCAACGCTAATACCCATGAGGACTGCTGCTTCCTGATCCAAAGAAACTGCCCGCATGGCTTTTCCGGTTCTGGTCCATTTAATGATATATTGAAGAATCAGCATAAGAACCACTGCTGAAACTACCACAAAAACATCCTTATTTAAAATAGAAATTCCCGCAAAATTGTAGGCCTTGATTGGGAAAGCGGTATCGGGAAATACCTTTTGTGAAGGTCCTAATAAAAAAATTGTTGCATATTCCAAAAATAATGATACACCTATGGCAGTTATAAGCGCTGCAATTCGAGTGGAGTTTCGCAACGGCCGATAGGCAATTTTTTCAATTAAAACACCTAATATAGCACAAGTCAGCATAGCCGCAATCATCGCTGCTACAATATTAGTTCCAAAAAGAGTTAGGGAGAAAAAACCAACAAACCCGCCCACCATCATAATATCACCGTGAGCGAAATTAATTAGTTTAATAATGCCATAAACCATGGTATAACCTAATGCTATTAATGCATAAATAGCCCCCAGAGAAAGACCATTTACGAGTTGTTGTATAAATTCCAGCAATATTGCCACATCCTCCTGCCGTAGAAGAGGAAGGGAGGTGCATCCTCCCTTCCTCCGCAGCTCTTGTTACGGTTGGATCCTTGTATTCATTATCTGAGCGCCATCTTTGAATTCAATAACAACACCAGCTTTAACTGGGTTATGTTGTTCATCAATGCTCATCTTACCAGTAATACCTTGAAAATCTTTTATTTGTGCCAATGCTGCAGCCAGTTTTACAGAATCTGCAGCTTGTGCATCTTTGAGTCCTTGAACCATCAGCTGTACCGCATCGTAACCCAAGGCAGCAAATGCATCCGGATCCTTATTGTATTTGGCCTTGTAAGCTTCAACAAACTTTACGACATTAGGATCTTTATCCTGTGATGAATAATGATTGGTGAAATAAGTATTGTTTAATGCTTCATTACCGGCAACACTTACCATATCCGGTGAATCCCAGCCATCACCGCCACCTATTGGAACAGTGATTCCCAGTTCACGGGCTTGTTTGATCAATGGGGCAACTTCCTGATAGTAACCAGGTACATAAATAAAATCAGGGTTCATACCTTTGATTTTAGTTAAAGTAGCTCTGAAATCGCGGTCATCTTTTACATAACCTTCTTTACCAACGATTTTACCACCTTTTTCAACAAAGGTCTTTTCGAAATATTCTGCCAGGCCTTTACCATAGTCAGTAGAAGTGTCGGCATAAATCACTGCATTTTTAGCTTTCAGATTATCAGCAGCAAATTGGGCCATCAAAGTTCCCTGGAAGGGATCAATAAAGCAAACCCGGAAGATATAGTCGTTGGTTTTTCCCGTTTTGTCATCAACGGTTACATTGGCTGCAGTAGCAGCTGGTGCAATCAGAGGGATCTTGTTATCCATCATGATAGGGGTACTGCCTGCCACATTTCCACTGGTAAGGGGTCCGATCTGGGCAACAATTTTTTCACCGACCAAAGCGGCACTTACACTCATAGCTTCATCAGCAGTGGATTTACAGTCTCTGACTATAGGATTTAACTGCATGCCCAATACTCCGCCTTCAGCATTGATTTGCTCGATTGCCAGCATTGCTCCGTCCTTGGCGTTGGTCCCGTAACTGGCAACTCCACCTGATAATTCAACATTAATACCTACATTGATCACTTCGGCTTTATCGCCGGCCTTATCACCGGTATCCTTGGCCCCTCCGCCACAGCCTGCTAGAATAGCGAGCATAAATACCATGATAATCAATGCCGCAATCTTTTTCCGATTACTCTTTTTCATTAATTTCCTCCTCTTTTCTTTTTTTCGATCATGACTTCTGCCATGAAATTTAATAACTACTTTGTTTTCCCTGGTCCTCTTAAATATATCTAACAACTCTATTTTCCTTTGATCCGCATATCACCTATCCGCCGAGTAAAACGAATCTTATCATAATATTCTACCAGAGGAAGCGTATATTTTCGAGATGTTTTTAAAAGATCTCTGGCAGTAGCAAGACTTAACTCCTGTTCTTCTCTAAAATACTCCTCTAAAATGGTTTTTCCCTCTTCAATCGCGGCACTGGAAAAATAATTCTCCCCATCTACCTTAATTAAATGTCCTTGATTGATCAAATAGTTTATAGCCTCAGCTATCATTGCATCATTGGCCGCCAAATGCGTCTTTATTTCTTCCAATGATGGTGGATTAAAAAGCTGTCGATTGAAAACGTCCAGCATATAATCAATCACTCTTCTTTCCTCTTCTCCCGGTGTAGGCCGATGAGTGACCAACCTTATTTCATTACCCTTAATAATCAAATAGTTTTGCTCTTCTAATAATTTTAATATGGCATTAAAAACTTTGCTATTTAAATGGCTGAAATATTTACTACGCATATCTTCTTTAGGATATCCACTTCGCAATGGGTATTTACTATGATAGTTTCTCAGATTTTTTTCAATGATTTCATTTATATTGTCCAACTTAGTTTGGCTGATATAAAGGCCAGGTTTAATTTCAATGATCTTTTCATCATCAGTTAATTGTAGAACCTCATTATTTAGTTGTTCAGAGATATGATTGCCGGTCTTTCTCGCTAAATCATCCATTGTAAAAACGTCCTGCCCTGCTGCGGTCATTTCGTAGAGCAACCGCTCGTAAAGACTGCCTTCTTCTTTGATAGCTAACTCTTCCAGCACCTCTTCTTTAAATCTTTTTTGTTTAGCCGCATTCGACTCTATAACCGTTCCTCCGCCAATGGTTGTAACTGGTGAATAATATCTGATGACAAAAGCATCTCCTTTATGCGCAACTATTTGTTTTTCCAAAATTATCTGCACAAAGGCTTCTTCACCTGGATTTAATTCTTCACGATCCAAAAGTACTACTCTACCAAGAACTTCATCGGTACCCAAATGAAATCTGATCCGGTTCCAATTACGAAGTGTGCGGTTACTTGCGGGAAGTAACCGAAGTCTGGCATCAATTCTATAACTTGGAATGAAGGCACCTGGAGTGGTTAATAAATACCCCCGCTTGATTTCATTTAATTCGATACCCTGCAAATTGACTGCTACCCTTTGTCCGGCATAGGCCGTATCGGTTTTTTCATTATGTACCTGAATCGTTCTAATTTTTACTTGCTTTTGCGGAGGCATTAGTTCAAACATTTCACCAACTTTAATTTTCCCTGACCAAAGGGTTCCCGTAACTACCGTGCCAAAACCGGAAATTGAAAATACTCTGTCTATCGGCAGACGGGCATACCCGAAGGATGATTTCTCCTGCACCAGAACGGATAGCTTTTCAATTTGTTCTTTTAACTCCTCGATTCCTTCTCCTGTAATTGCAGAAACAGCAAGAATTGGCGCCTTAGCTAGAATGCTTTCCTTAAGATATTCTGCAATTTCGTCTTCTACCAGCATCAGCCATTCTTCATCAACCATATCTTTTTTAGTTATAACTACGATTCCTTTATCAACACCAAGTAATTCGATAATATCCATATGTTCCCTGGTCTGGGGCATGAGCCCTTCATCGGCAGCAATGGTCAATAAAACGAAATCGATCCCGAAAGCCCCGGCCAACATATGACGAATAAATCTCTCATGTCCTGGCATATCAACGATTGCAGCTTTTTGCCCATTTGGGAGCGTGAATGGAGCAAAGCCGAGTTCGATCGATATCCCTCTTTTTTTCTCTTCTTTCAGTCGATCGGTATCACACCCGGTTAAAGCTTTGACCAAGGTAGTTTTACCGTGGTCTATATGCCCTGCTGTGCCAATAATGATCCTTTTCATAACTGCCCCCCAAGGGAAATTTCCTGTTTGATCAACTCCAGCAAAGTCTTGACAATCAGCTCATCATCACCAATCATTAAGGTTCTGACACTAATCAACATTTTATTGTCTTGCCGCCTTGCGAGCAATGCTGGACGCGCCTGACGCAAGCATTTTACGATTATTTCTAAAGCGCCTTCTTCAAATTCAAGTTGCACTCCATAACCAGGTATTTTTAGAGTCGGATAAGCTCCCCCTCCCACCATATCTTCAGTTGGTATGACTGCTATGTCTTTAAGCTTATCCCAGTTTGCTGTATTGAAACTGATTTTATGTGCAAGACCTTCTGCTTCATCTTTCAGTTCTTCCGGCCTTCTGGACAACATCCTGATAATTGGAATATTTTCCAAAGAGTTGCCACTTAAATATTCCAATAAAGTCCCTTCCAATGCAGCAATGGTAAGTTTGTCCACCCTTAGTGCCCGTGTGAGCTGATTTTTTTTCATAGCATCAATATACTTCTTTTTGCCGACCAATATGCCCGCTTGTGGTCCGCCCAATAATTTATCTCCGCTGAAAGACATAATGTCAATACCTGCGATAATGCTTTCCTGTACCAATGGTTCCTCAGTTAGACCGCATTGCCTCAAATCAACAATAATACCGCTGCCAAGATCCTGCATTACAGGTAAGGAATACTTTTTACCTAATTCCGCAATTTCTTCATTAGAGACACTGGCAGTAAAACCAACTATTTTGTAATTTGATGTGTGGGCGGCAAAAAGCATGCCGGTATTTTCATTAATCGCATTTGCATAATCACTGGCATAAGTTTTATTGGTCGTTCCAACTTCAATGAGTTTAGCCCCACTTAATTTCATTACTTCAGGTATGCGAAAAGAGCCCCCTATTTCCACAAGCTGCCCTCGCGAAACGACAACCTCTTTATTGAATGCAAAGGTATTCAATCCCAACATTACTGCAGCAGCATTATTGTTAACCACTAATGCTGCTTCCGCCCCGGTTAATTCGATCAACAAATTTTCTACATGATCGTAACGGGACCCCCTTATCCCTTCAGTCAAATTCATTTCAAGATTATTATAATCCCCCGCGGTTTCATTGATATATTCTAGCGCTCTGTTTCCTAATGGCGCACGCCCTAAATTAGTATGTAATACAACTCCTGTACCGTTAATTACCTTATACAATGTACCTTGGCTGGTACTAATTTTATCCTCGACTAGATGAATGATCCTCACCAGTAAGTTATCTTTGTTCACAACTTGCGGTTCCATCCTCAGCTCGTAACGAACCTGGTCAACTGCTTGCCGTACAGTATTAACTATAAACTGCCGGTTATATTTCAGTGTCAGCACTTTTACCCGCTCATTCATTAAAATTTCATCAATAGCGGGAATATTTCTAAAGCTTTCCATCAAATCACCTAGTTTCTTCATATTGCTTTTATTAGATAGTATTATAATATAACTAAAGGGCAATGTCTTTTATGTGCTGGTATATTAATGCACTGATAATTATCGTTCCTACAATACCAAAAATAGGGTACACCAATCCCACCAGATTTGAAAAGCTTTGCCAGGAAAGTGGCAATGCTAAGCCAAGCGATAGAGCCAGCATAATTTTAAAGTTAATTCCGGAATATTTTGACATCCTTTGCGTAAAGCCATAGGTATTAGCTATAGCAGTGGTCAAAATCCCCAGCCACAGAATCAGTAAGTAACAGTATTTAGCACTCACACTTATTTTACCAGCTGCAAAAAGCATAGGAATTTCATAGGCAAAAACTTCAGGAATACCTTTAGCCAGCGCCCAAAAATTTAACAATACCATCCCCCCTAAAAATACCCCCCCCAGCATGGCCCCCCTTATACTTTGTCGTTTGGTGGTTATGGACTGGTATTCTACTAAGACCACCATGACCAATGTAAAATTGTAAGCAATATAAAGAACCGCCGCTGCAAGCCATTTGTAATCGCCCGGATTATCAATTAGCGCCAAGTAATTAAATACGGCTTGATTCTTCACTCCAAATGCTAGATATAAATTTATAGCTATCAACATTATGATTTTCAGTGGTACCAAGTAGTTATAACTGGCTACCAGCCCTTGCTTGCCACTTAGAAGTGCAATGAAAACCGCTGTACTCATTATTAAAATTCCTACAAATTTTGGCAAAGCTAAATGTTCGCTAAATATTGCTCCGCTGGCAGAAAGCATGATACTGATCCCCAGAAATAAAAAAACCGCCAGCAGTAATTCTATGATATTTGCAAACTTGCTGTTAAATAGTAAGCTCAATAGATCTTGATAATTAGATATATTATGCTGGTGGGCAATATGCATTAAAATTCCTCCCAATACTGCGAAAAGCAAAACCGCTATAATAGCCCCCCACCATCCCTGATTCCCGTAATTGACAAAAAATTGTACTACTTCTTGTCCTGATACAAATCCGGCTCCAACCACAGCCCCTAAATAACCGAGTATGACATATATTCTTGCTCTCAGGTTTAAGCCTCCTAAACACAAATATTTATAAAATAGTATTCTATTGCAGATAATATAATACCGTCTTTAGGTAAGCTTTAATAATAACAGGGCTTTTGAGTTTGCTCCGCTCCTGCATTGAATCCCAATGCGTCAATGCGAATGATTTAACAGCTGCTCTAAGAGAAAAGCAACGTTTGCTGTACCAAGACACGGGGGAAGAAAGGTGTGCAATTTGAGCTTGAAAAGCGACTGCGCTGAAGCAGGATTTTCATATTATTGCGAAGACGTGCTTTGTTTCAGCGATGTTGCATCATCAATCTTGACGTTATTACATGCATTAAATAAATCCGCCGAAAGGCCAATCGTCTATGTTTGTATCGGTACTGACAAGGCAACCGGTGATTGCTTAGGCCCCCTGGTCGGTTCCAGGTTGAAAACGATGTTGCCGGCTGCCAATATTTACGGAAGCTTACAGAACCCGCTCCATGCTGTAAATCTACAGGCAAATATAGAAGCTATTCAACACTACTTCCTCGATCCTTTCATTATCGCTGTTGATGCTTGTTTGGGAAATGCTGAAAGAGTAGGCTTTATCAATATCAAACCAGGAGGTCTTCTTCCCGGTTCAGCTTTACAAAAGTCCTTACCGTATGTAGGCGATTTCCATATATCTGGCGTGGTTAATGTTGCTGGTTACTGCGATCATTTGGTTTTACAAAACACCAGACTATTTTTAGTTGACCGCATGGCCAATATTATTGCTAAAAGTTTGTGTTTGGCTAATTATCGTTTTATTCAGGCCAATAATAAATGATTTATAGTTTTCACTTAATATTGTTTCAAAATATATATTACTTGCTTATCTTCGATTTCACTAAAATCCTCATAAAATTGGCCTACTGCATAAAATTTTTCCTGTACTTCCAGAACTAATACATAATCGGCTGTTTCCTTTATATCTTGATAAGCATTTATGGAGCTTACTGGTGCTGTAACCAACACTTGACTGGCTTGCAAACGGCGCAAATAATTTATTGCTGCCTTAATAGTAAAACCGGTAGCCATTCCATCATCAACCAACAGTATTTTTTTCCCGGTAACATCTAGTGCTGCTTTCGAACCTCGGTACATATCAAGACGATAATTGATCTCTTCTTTGACCTTGGCTGCCAGGAATTCAATTTCTTGAGAGTTAACCACATCTTTGATCAAGGTGCTTTTATGTAATAAAATTTCTCCGTCTGGTGCAACTGCCCCGATTGCATATTCCGGTAAATTCGGCGACCCGATCTTTTTTGCCAGTACAACATCCAGTGGCAGGTCAAACTCATGAGCAATTTCATCGCCTACTACTACCCCTCCTCGAGGGATAGCAAGTACTATATCAAATTTCCGGGGTAATTGTTTCCATGCAACAGATAACTTATAACCTGCTTCTTGCCGACTTCTGTACATACAAAGCGCCTCTCACAATAACTAAATAATAAACCTACATTACTGAATTAATCGTCAAAGACCCCAACATTATATTATTTGAAGCTTTTCTTCTTTTTATGACATTATAGTAAAAGCTCCGTCCTTACTAAATGTTTCACGTGAAACATTTAATTCATCCCAATTAAATCGAGAATCCTCTCTAATTCGTCATCCGAATAATACGTTATCTCTATTTTGCCGCCCTTTTTCCGAGATATGATTTCTGCCTTGGTTCCAAAATATTTTTGCATCTTAAGCTCAACTTCCGATAGTTCAAGAGATTTGATTTTTTTGTCATGAGCCTTTTGAATTATCTTAACGCTTTTTTCAGTTTGACGAACCGATTTCTTTCCTGCGATTATGTCCATGGCTGTAGTAATTCGATCTTCGTCCGTTGGTAAAGAAAGCAGTGTCCGGGCATGGCTTGCACTTAATTTCTTCTCTTCAATCAAAGTTATAATATCGGGAGGTAGGTTTAATATCCGCATTACATTGGCTATGTATGAGCGGCTGCGACCGATCCTCTCTGCGATCATTTCCTGCGTAAACGTATGTTTTTCCATTAAACTTCTAAAGGCTACTGCTTCTTCGATCACAGATAAGTCATCCCGTTGCAAATTTTCAATCAGCGATATTTCAGCAGCCTCCTGATTATTAATGTCTTTAATAATCACACTAATTGCATTAAGACCAGCCAGTTTCGCAGCACGCCATCTCCGTTCCCCGGCTATTATTTCATATTTTCCTCCCCGTGGCCTTACTAAAATTGGCTGCAGTAATCCATGTTGCGTTATTGATTGAGCCAGTTCCATTAAAGATTCTTCATCAAACGTTTTCCTGGGTTGATCGTTTCTTGGTTTTAAAATAGTGATATCCAATTCGCTGATAACATCATTGTCATTAGTGAAGAGAGCATCCAACCCTCTGCCAAGTCCTCTTTCTCTTTTAGGCACGCCTCATTACCTCCATCGCTAATTCATAATACATTTCTGCCCCTTTTGAACGGGCATCATATACAGCAATTGGTTTTCCATGGCTGGGAGCCTCACTAAGCCTGACGTTCCTTGGGATGATGGTACGATAAACTTCTTTACGAAAATGTTTTTTTACTTCATCAACAACCTGAATAGAAAGATTTGTTCGCCCATCGAACATGGTAAAAACGATTCCCTCGATTTTAAGTAAGGGATTCAAACGTCGTTTAATTAAGTTAATCGTATCAACTAATTGACTTAAGCCTTCTAATGCATAATACTCACATTGCAGCGGTATGAGCACCGAATTGCTGGCTGACAACGCGTTGATTGTAAGCAATCCCAGTGAAGGAGGACAATCAATAAAAATATAGTCATATTCCTTCTTGAGTGATTTCAAAGCTTCTCTTAATTTTATTTCCCGTCCATTCAAATTTGCCAATTCCACTTCTGCACCTGCCAACTGAATACTGGAAGGAATGATTGAAAGATTATTTATTTTTGAATGAATCACCGCTTGCTCAGCAGCAATGTCATTAATAAGAACGTTGTAAATACTTTTATTCGTCATTCTTCTGTTAATGCCCATCCCGCTGCTGGCATTGCCTTGCGGGTCACAATCAATGACTAAAACCTGCTTCCCTGCCAATGCTATATAGGTCGCAATATTAATGGCTGTAGTAGTTTTTCCTACTCCACCTTTTTGATTGGCAATTGCTATGATTTTCGCCATTAAATGTCCACCCTTCTGTTTCACTTATTAAGTGTGTTTTCGCCTCTGAAAAGAGAAGTCCTGCCGATAACAATATAATAACAAAAATCGACCAGATAATTTCTTTTTTTATTTATGTACGAATTTATGTGCCAAAATGTAAAAATATTTTGAAAGAAGAAGGTGATTATGCACAGCAGGTAGAATATGTTTAGTCACTTAGTCTTCTGATTTCGTATATTACGATTTTATATTATTTTTGTAAGTAAAATATTTGACTTTGCTGAACCACTATAGGACATAAAGTAATTATAGTGTTATAAAAGTCAAACCAGGGAGTGTTTCGGGGGGTGGTTGTAAAGAAAGTGGTCTTTTTATAAGTATGGTTACTCTACAGAATAGGAGGCAAGATCAATGGGAATGCAATATAAAAATCAGGATCATTTAAAACGGCTTATTGATTATAGGGATGCCCGTGAATTTCATTTGCAAAAAGATCGCCGTAAAAAGGACAAACGCATGTCACTTTCTGAGGCTATAGCTGAATTTGTTCAGGATGGAGACATTTTTGCAGAAACCGGCTTTTCGTATGTAAGAAGCCCAATCCAAGCCTATTTTGAAGTCGTACGGCAACAGAAGAAAAACTTGACCGGTATTGGTTCCCCTATGTCAAATACTTCATATTTCATGGCTCGTGAATGCATGACTGGATTGCACCTTTCCTATGTTGGCGTGGAAATGAGGGGAAATGACAAAAATTTCGCTCGGGTCATCAAGAACAAGCAAGCTGAAATATATTCCTTCTGGAGTCACGGTTCAATGGCTCTCGGTTTCAAAGCTGCTCAGCTAGGTGCTCCTTTCATTGCATCCAAGCAATTGATCGGAACCGACATGATCGCGCAGAATCCTTATGTAAAAGTTATGGATAATCCGGTCAGTGCAGACAGTAGTCCTGTAGCCATTATTCCGGCATTATTTCCGGATGTGTGTATTATTCATGTGCAGAAGGCGGACCGCTTTGGCAATGCAGTTATTGAAGGCCCGGCAATTAACGATATCGCATTAGCGGCTGCCTGCCGAAAAGTCATTATAACTGCCGAGCGAATCGTGCCGGAAATGACTATCAGAGAAAATAGCATTGGTACCATTCCCTTCATCTATGTTGATGCAGTGGTAGAAATGCCTTATGGAGCTTTTCCGGGAAGCTGTCCGGGACATTATTACTGGCACCGTGAATGGTGGGAATTCCTGATCCGTATCGGCACGGTCACCTATGAAAACATGATGGACTATACTGATCGCTGGATAATGAATACCAAAGACCAGTATGACTTCATTGAAAAACTCGGCGGAGTTCGCATGATCGACAAGGCCCGCCGGCTGATGGAAGCAGCCCAGGGTAACGCTGACGATACAGCGATTAGCTTCGATTATCAAGAAGTCATCCCGAAACGGGATTAAAGGAAGGAGGTAAAAGAATGAGCAATATAGCACCTGCTAATCCATTGGAAATGCTAGCCTATAACTTGTCTTTGCTGATCGAAGACGGACAAATCGTTTATGTGGGAACTGGTCTTCCCATGGTTGGAGCAATGCTGGCCCACCGGACACATGCGAAAAATATTACCATGGTTTTTGAAAGCGGCGGGCAGGATCCATTGGAAGGTTGTGATGTCCCCTGGTCTGTGGGTTGCCCCTTTACCTTCCGTAAATCGCCCATGAGCATGGAAATGGCTACTTCCTTTGGCCAATGTGCACTAGGATATGTTGACATCGCTTTCCAGGGAGGAGCACAATTCGATATGTATGGCAACGTGAATACTTCTGTAATTGGAAGTTATGAAAACCTGAAGGCGATTTTACCCGGCAGCGGGGGGGGCAATGATATCGGTTCTTTGACTGAAAAATCCGTATTGGTTGGTCTGCAAACCCCGGACCGTTTCCCACCAAAGGTTGACTTTTTAACTACTCCTGGTTATCTGGACGGTGGAGACAGCCGTGAAAAAGCCGGCCTTTTTGGCGGCCCGATTGCGGTTGTTACACAGATAGGAGTTTATGATTTTGAACCAGTAACAAAAAGAATGAGAATCAATGCCTTGAATCCTGGCATGACAGTAGAAATAGCTCAGGTTTGTACCGGTTTTGAGTTATTAGTCCCTGATCATATTGAGATGGTAGAGGCTCCCCCTGATGAGGTACTTGAGATCCTGCGGAAGGTAGTAGATCCCCGCGGAGTTTTCACCAAAATGCCCGGGACCTAAAAACGGGTCATATATTCCTCGAAATAACTTAAGGGATGGCTTAATAAGTCCATCCCTTCTTTATAACTTTGTTAATACGATTGGTTGAAGACATACGATTACCGGGCAAATTTATCTTTATATTAAAACATTACTAATTATCCTTTTATACTCCTGCTATCCTTGTAGCGAAAGTCGACTGACTCCCCTGTTCTGCCCAAGCTTGTGATGACGCCTTTTTGCAATTTTAATCAATACTTCATACTCATCTTCATTATCATTTTCCAGCATCACAATCTCAACTCCAGTTTGTTTAGCCCTTTTGACGGTTTCTCTGATGGTATTGAGGAAGATCCTTGTATCACGAATTATCAGAGAAATATTCTGTCCCGCATCACTTTTATGATCGTCCTGTGGAATATTGTTCTGGCTGGCTTTCAGGACCAGATCTTCGGTTTGTTTTACGGTCAGATCTTTTTCATAGATTTGATTTAAGATGGCCAACTGCATTTCTTTTGTATTTAGCTTTAATAAAGCCCGGGCATGTCTCTCACTAATCATATCGGGTAAAATCTTATCCCTAACCTCTTCAGGCAATTTTAGCAATCGCAATTTATTGGCTATGGCTGATTGGCTTTTTCCGACCCGAGCGGCAATTTCATCCTGAGTCAAGCCAAAAAAGTTCATTAACTGACTATACGCAATAGCTTCTTCAAAGAAATTCAATTCTTTCCGCTGCAGATTTTCTATTACTGTTATCTCGGCTGCCTTTTCATCATTAATTTGCTGTATGATTGCTGGTATTTCTTTACGTCCAAGCATTTTACACGCACGGAATCTTCTTTCTCCAGCCACAATTTGGTACTTATTTTCAAATTGTCTGACGATTATAGGCTGAATAACTCCGTAGTTCTTTATAGATTGTGCCAATTCCCATAAATCTTCTTCTTTAAATACTTTACGAGGTTGATAAGGACTTCTGAAAATATCCTCCAACGGTAAAGCAATAATTTTCAATTCATTTTTTATGCCCAGCATTTTTCCTAATTGTTTTCGAACCATTGATAACAACCTCCTAGAGGGGTCTTTTAGCAGGTATTCCAGTTCTGCGCGGATATTTATCAGGAGTTTCCCCTTGTTTTTCTATTACCACAATAACTCTATCCAAATCATTGACTAGGGTATAATGAAAGGTATTAGTTACCACGGCTTTAAAAATCTGTAGTGCATTAAACGCTTCTTCCAATTCTTGTTTATAGTTTTGCCCTTTCCACAGAAGAAGTTTCCCGCCAGTCTTTAGCAAAGGCATAGTATATTCCAATAATACATTTATTGAAGTTACTGCCCGGCTGGTACAAAAATCATATTTCGCTCTATATTTTTGGTTATGGCCTATTTCTTCTGCTCGAATTTTTAATACCTCAACATTGCTAAGTGATAGCTCCAATATCATCCGCTGAAGAAAATTACTTTTTTTCAAGTCAGGCTCAATTAAAGTTAAACAGCACTTTGGCTTTACCATAGCCATTATAAGCCCTGGAAAGCCTGCCCCAGTACCTATGTCTGCTCCCTTAAGTCCTGATAAGTCAAAATATGAAAATACCTGCAGGCTATCTTCAACATGTTTATCAAACTCGTTTGCCAGGCTTTTACGACTGACTAAATTATGCTTTTCATTCTCTGCTAATAAAGCTGCTTTATATTTATTAACATTATATTCCATTTAAGTTTTCTATTTCCTTCTTTTTTTCTCCAGAAATATTAACAAAATATTGATGTCAGCAGGATTGATCCCTGATACCCGTAAAGCCTGACCAATGGATACAGGTCTGACCTTCTCCAGCTTTTGTCTTGCTTCATTGGATAATCCATAAACTTCCTCAAAATTAAGGTCCTCCGGCAAAAGCTTGTTGTCCATTTTATCAAAACGTGCAACTTGTTCGTTTTGCTTATTTATATATCCCTCATACTTGGATTGAATTTCGATTTGTTCCATTATATCTATATCATGTAATGCCAATAAACCAAAGTCGCAAAAATCCTGTATTTGAATTTCTGGTCTGCGCAGCAGTTCCCACAAACTTATGCGGTCTCTCAATAAGGCACTGCCTTTGCGATTAAGAAGCGCTGCGATTTTCACATCTGCTGGAGTAAACGTGGTATTTTTCATTAAATTGGTCAAATCAGCCAGTGATGCTTTCTTTTCCTGAAACAGGCCCCATCTGTAATCCGTAACCAATCCTAAGCCTCTACCTTTTTCCGTGAGACGCAGATCGGCATTATCCTGCCGTAGCAGTAATCTATACTCTGCACGAGAAGTTAATAACCGGTATGGTTCATCAATATCTTTGGTTATCAGGTCGTCAATCATGACTCCAATAAAAGCTTCGCTTCTTTTTAATATAAAAGCCTGTTTCTGCTGGACTTTCAAAGCTGCATTGATTCCTGCCATTAACCCCTGGGCGGCCGCTTCCTCGTATCCTGAAGTCCCGTTTATTTGTCCGGCAGTAAACAAGCCGCTTATTTTTTTTGTTTCCAATGATAACTTCAGTTGTGAAGGAATAACATAATCATATTCGATTGCATAACCAGTACGGATGATCCGTACACTTTCCAAACCCGGAATGCTTCTAAGCACTTGTATCTGAACGTCTTCCGGTAAACTGGTATTAAGTCCCTGTACATACATTTCATCCGTTGCACGACCTTCTGGTTCGATAAATAATTGATGGGAATCTTTATGAGAAAAACGTACCACTTTATCTTCGAATGAAGGGCAATAACGTGGGCCTTTACCAGTTATAAACCCGGTAAATAAGGGCGCCCGGTCCAGATTGTCCATTACTATTTGATGAGTTTGAACCGTACTATGCGTTAGCCAGCATGAAAGTTGTTCCCTTTGCGGATATGGACTAATATAGGAAAAACGCAGCAGTCTATCATCCCCTGGCTGTTCCGCCATTAATGAAAAATCCACACTTTTTTTATCTATTCTCGGTGGGGTCCCTGTCTTGAATCTGCCTAACTGCAAGCCCAAATCTTTTAAACTCTCAGAGAGTTTAACTGCAGGAAACTGATTGCCTGGCCCCCCCGGAAAAGCGATATCGCCAATTATTATCCGTCCCTTTAGATAAGTTCCTGATGTAATAATAACCGTCTGACACTCATATCTGGCGCCAGTTTTGGTAACAATACCTGTGACCATATTGTTTTGCGATTCAATTTGCTCAACTTCGGCCATTAATAGATCAAGGTTTCTTTGAGCAAGAAGAGTTTTAAGCATTTCTTTATGATATTCATCTTTGTCAGCTTGGGCACGCATAGCCTGAACTGCAGGTCCTTTACCTGTATTGATGATTCTGACTTGAACATTTGCCTTGTCTATATTTACCCCCATTTCACCGCCTAAAGCATCTATTTCCCTTATCAATTGTGCTTTTGCCGGTCCTCCAACAGATGGATTACAGGGCATCAGAGCGATATTTTCCATGCTTAATGTTATTAATAATGTTTTGCATCCCATACGCGAGGCTGCTAATGCAGCTTCGCAACCTGCATGACCTGCTCCCACTACTATTACTTCGTAGGCGCCTGCTTCATAAATCATATGTATCCTCCTAATACTTTAAATGCAATTCTATTTGCCGATACAAAAATCATGAAAAATACGTTCCATAACTTCCTCTTTTATATTTTTGCCTGTAAGTTCACCGAGGGCTTCGGAGGCGATACTTAGTTCAACTACCAAACATTCTAGGGGAATTGCAGCCACTGATCTTCTGGCTTCCCTAATATGATTCAGTGCTTTTAAAAATGTATTCTTCTGGCGAAGATTCAGCATTATCTCAAACTGTTCCAGCCCTACTTCTGCTGACACAGCCATCTCCGCAATACATTTTGTCAAATCATTCAATCCAGTCTCTTGTTTCACAGAAGCTTTGATAATAATGTCTCCGGGAAATAAATTATGCAATTCTGTTTCCGTGATATTTAACGCCAAATCTTCTTTATTGACCAATACGATACGCTTTGTTCCACTGATTCTATTAAATATAATCATGTCCTCTTCGGTTATGCCACTAGCAAAATCAAGCATCCAAATAACTAAATCAGCTGACTGCAAAACCTCTTCCGTTTTTTCAACACCCAATCTCTCCACGGTGTCATCAGTGATACGGATGCCTGCGGTATCAATTAATTTTACTGGTATCCCCTCTATTGTGAGATACTCTTCAATGATATCTCTGGTAGTACCAGGAATATCCGTAACAATCGCCCGGTTCTTCTTTAACAAGGCATTGAGTAAACTTGACTTGCCCACGTTTGGTTTGCCAATAATAGCAATACTTATTCCTTGACGGTAGACCTCTGCTCTTTGCGCAGCAACAAGAATATTTTCAATATTTTTTTCTAGCTCATCCAGTCGGTTAACCATTTCAAAATCGTCAACCTCACCAACTTCGTCAGGGAAATCAATACTTGCCTGAATCAATGCGATTATACCCAGGAGCTGTTCTTCAACATTCATGATTTGTTGGCTATTATGCCCATATAGCTGTTTGATGGCTAATTTAAGCGCCTTATCCGATTTTGAACGAATAATTTCGATCACCGCTTCTGCTTGGTTCACATCCAAGCGTCCGTTCAGAAAGGCCCGCCGGGTAAACTCCCCAGGTTCAGCTAATCTTATACTTTGTTCCAAAATCGCTTGCAGACATTGCCGGGCTGGCAGTATTCCACCGTGACAATTGATTTCTACAACATCTTCACCTGTATAACTATGCGGCGCTTTCATAATACTGATCAGTACCTCATCAATAATATCGCCTTTATGATCTAATAACCACCCTAAATGCATGGTGTATCCAGGTTGCTCAACAATTTCTTTTTCTTCTCGGTAAGGTTTGAAAATCAAAGCCGTTTTAGAAATAACCTCTGTACCACTTAACCTGACGATTGCAATTCCGCCCTCACCTGGGGGTGTTGAAATAGCGGCAATATCTTCATTAAACACTTGTCTACCTTCCTTATTTGGATTTTACTACCTATTGGTATTTATAAATATCTTATCAAAATAGCTGCGTTTAACATATCAACAAAAAATATCTTGCTGTATTGCCACGCTCGCATCCTTCCTAAACTCATCCTATTACTGACTATTTAAATAAAAAAAGGCCCCTGCCGGGCCTTTGATGACTTATTTCTTTAATGTTATAACCAATTTTCTATTTGGTTCTTCCCCAATCGAATAGGTTGTAATATTAGGATCACCTTGCAATGCTGTATGCACTATTCTTCTTTCCTGTGAGCTCATAGGCCGCATAACAATATTTTTTCTTGTTTCTTTCACTTTTTCCGATAGTCTAACGGCTAAAGCTTCAAGAGATTCTTCTCTTTTTTTTCGATAATCTTCAACGTCTAAGATTACACGGAGTCGATCTTCTCTGTGACGATTAATGATTAAACCTACCATATATTGCAGAGCATTTAATGTTTCCCCTTTACGTCCAATAAGAAGCCCCATATCTTTGCCTATTATGTTAATTCTCACTTTGTCCGTTTCATATTCAATATTTGCAATCTCGTAATTAATTTTCATTTTGTCCAATAGATTTTCCAGTACTTTGCGGATTTCCTGTTCCGGTTTATCCAACATAGATACTTTGACGACAGCTGGTTTTTTCCCGACTATACCTAATAATCCTTTACTGGGTTCCTCAATAATTTCGATCACAACATCTTCTATATTACAGTTTAATTCGTCTAAGGCTGCCTTTACAGCTTCATCAACGTTTCTTCCTCTTTTTTCCACTGTTTGCGCCTGGTCTTCCATTATTTATCTTTCCTCCTTTGCCCCTCCCTGCTGCCTTTTCTTCCTTTGAATTGAAGTTTTTTGTCGTTTCATTCTTTTGTATTGGCTGATTTGCTGATCGTTTTATGACTTCTGTCTTTGCTATAGTTTTGTCTTCTTGAACTGTTTTAACATCCTGCATTGCCAATTCTGGTTTTGAAATATGGCTTGATCTATTAACATAGAGTTGCTGAAGGATCCCCAAAGTATTAAACATAATCCAGTATATAGGCAGTCCTGCAGGCATCGTAGCTGCAATCCAGGCCATAAACAAGGGCATCATGTATAACATGGTTCTTTGTGTAGGATCCTTGGAGTCGACCGTAGAAATTTTCTGTTGCAGATAAGTAGTTAATCCAGCCAGAACTGGTATATACAAAGTCCAGAAGGCACCCTGATTAACTGTGAGCGCCCATACAGATTCTCCAATATTGCTTATTCCCAAAAAAGATGCATGTGCTTGTACTTTAAATTCAAACTTTAATAGTGACTGATAAAATGCAATAAAAATCGGCATCTGAATAACTAATGGCAGGCAACCTCCAAATGGACTAACCCCATGCTGTTTATATAGTTCCATTACTTTGGTTTGCATCGTCTGGGGATCATCCTTATACCGTTCCTGGATTATTTTCATTTTCGGTTGGATTTCCTGCATACCACGCATGGATTTCATCTGCTTCTGGGTGAGCGGAAACATGATCAGCTTAATAAGAATTGTCATCAGAATTATCGCTAAGCCATAGTTGGGCAAACCTATTGATACGGTTATTCCGTACATATACTGAATTACATCACTAAACCATGACACGAATGCTTGCCACAAATTACATCCTGCTCCTCGTAAAAATTACGTTGCAGGAGTCACCTCCTTATAATAAAAAGAGCTATTTCGCAATTTTTCTCTGCTGATCGCGCAGTAAAATGATTGCTTATCTCGAATATGGCCCAGAACACAATCCTGCCCCTAGGGAACCGGATCAACCCCTCCGGGGTGCCAGGGATGACATTTTGTTATTCTTTTAACCGTTAACAATCCCCCTTTAAAAGCACCATATTTTTCAATGGCTTGAATAGAATAATTAGAACACGTTGGATAGAAACGACATGAGGCAGGTTTGAAAAAGGTAGCTTTCTGATATATTTTAATAACAAAAATTAAAACCCTTTTTAACATATCCCCGATTTCCTCAATAAAATTGAAAAATCATTTTTTAGCTGACTATATGCGACTTTACTAATTAGAGGCCTGCAAACTAGAACTATATCATATCCCTGTTTTAGTTCGCCGTGTTTTTCATAAATAAGCTCTCTCAGCCTTCGTTTGGCTTTATTCCTGATTACAGCATTGCCGATTTTCTTACTGGTAACAATGCCGTAGCGATTTGTTTTTAAATTATTGTCCAATAAAAAAATAATCAGGCACTTACTTATTAACTTCCTGCCATTTTGGTAAACATTATTATATTGTTGGCTTTTTCTTATTTTCAATTCTTTTCCAATCATTGAGTCCCTTCTCTAAGGTAACCGCCAAGTTCGCTTTAAGCAGAAAGTGTTTTTCTCCCTTTTTTCCTTCTACTGGCTATGACAGCCCGTCCAGCTGTTGTTGACATTCTTTTTCTAAATCCATGTACTTTTTTTCTCTGCCGGTTCTTGGGTTGGAATGTTTGTTTCATTATTTATAAGCCTCCTAAAATTTTTGAAAGACTATATAATTATATTGATTAGTAAAGGATAATGTCAAGAAAATAGGCTTGGCGAAATACTTCTAATTATTTTTTTTATCTGCTATTATTATACTATATTTTTTCTATTGCCTTTTTAAGCTAGCTATTAGCTCGCGTTAATAGTTATCCACATATTTTTTTATTCCATTTAAGTTTTTCCACTTATAAACAGGAGGGTTAGCATGTCCTTGCCAAATAATTTTTCCCATGTATGGAATCAAGTTTTAGATTCTATTCGTAAGGAAATAGGTGATACAAGTTTTGATATCTGGTTTTCAATGGTTAAATATAATACTTATCGCGATGAACAGGTCTATTTAACTGTTCCGAACTCTTTAATAAAAGATTGGATCGAAACACGCTATCTGGATTTAATGAACAATAGTTTTCGCGCCCTGACCAATCAAGGCATAAACATTGTTCTTACTGTTGAAGAAGATGGAAAAATACCCAGTGTCTTTTCCCGGTTAAACCCCAGATATACCTTTGATACCTTTGTAGTTGGCAATAGTAATCGTTTTGCCCATGCTGCATGTTATGCTGTTGGTGAAACACCTTTTAAAGCTTATAATCCGCTTTTTATTTATGGTGGTGTTGGATTGGGAAAAACCCATCTTATGCAAGCGATTGGTCATCACATTCTCAGTAAAAAACCTACCTGTACGGTTATGTATGTCTCATCTGAGCAATTCACCAATGAATTGATCAGTTCAATCAAAGATGATAAAACATCTAATTTTCGCAATAAATATCGTAATATAGATGTTTTATTGGTAGATGACATCCAATTTTTAGCTGGAAAAGAGAGGACCCAGGAAGAATTTTTTCATACCTTTAATACCCTCTATGAAGCCAATAAGCAAGTCGTTATATCAAGTGACCGCCCCCCTCGTAACATACCTACCTTGGAAGATAGACTCCGTTCTCGTTTTGAATGGGGTTTGATTACTGATATTCAACCTCCTGATCTGGAAACTCGTATTGCAATATTAAGAAAGAAAGCCCAAACAGAGAAACTAAATATTCCTTATGATATCTTGGATTACATAGCAAATTACATTCAATCCAATATCCGTGAACTTGAAGGAGCATTAATCCGATTAGTTGCCTATGCTTCAGTTAACAACCGGGCATTGACCATGGCTACTGCCACAGAAGCTTTAAAAGATATATTGCCCCCTCCCCGTCCCAAAAAAATTACTATTGAAACGATCCAAAAAGCAGTATCTTCTCATTATGGAGTAGAAATGAATGATTTGCTTTCTAAAAAAAGAAATAAACAAATCGTTGTGCCGCGGCAGGTAGCAATGTATTTATGCCGTAAATTAACAGATGCTTCCTACCCTCAAATTGGGGACCAGTTTGGTGGAAAAGATCATACGACTGTAATCCATGCCAATGATAAACTGGAAAATGAATTAAAAGTTGACCAGGAGTTAGCCTCAACGATCGATTTACTTTGCAGAAAAATTGATCCTAATTATAACGGTTAATTAAAATACTTTTTAACAAACTTGTCCACTTGAATAAAGACCGGAAAATTTGACTTAAAATAGATTATCCACATATATAACTCAACTACTATTACTACTGTTTAATTGTTAATAAATAATTAATCAATAAATTTTAGGGAGGATTGCTATGAAATTCATAATTGAAAAAAGAGAGTTATCTTCGATTACTAGTCTGGTGCATCGTGCTGCTTCAACTAAAAATACCATTCCTGTCTTATCTGGACTTTTAATTGATGTTTCAAATGAAAAAGGACTTGTTATGACGGCAACAGATATGGAAATTGGAATAAAGGCATCAACTAAAAACGTTGAAATTATTAAAGAAGGAACTGTATTAGTAAATGCCCATTATTTTTCTGATTTTATAAAATTATTACCTGATTCTCAGATTCAAATCGAATTAAATCAAGATAATGCCAAATTAAATATTTCCTATGGTCGTTCCTCAGGCTTTATTAATACTTATAGCGATTATGAATATCCTGATTTGCCTTTGGAAAAACTTGAATACAAAATTTCAGTACCGCAAAAAGTTTTACGGGAAGCATTTCGTAAGACATCGTTTGCTGCCGCTATGACTCATTTTAGACAAGTTTTTACCGGAGTTCTTTTTGATTTAAAAGAGGATGGGATTTTAAGAATTGTTGCATCTGACACCCACCGCCTGGCTCATTATACATTTAATACTGAATTAAAAAATTCCAGCGCCATTAGTTTTATCGTTCCTACCAGAAGTATAAATGAATTAATGCGTATTATTGACGAGACCGATGATTTGATAGATATTTCTTTCAGTGAGAATAATATCATCTTTTCCAATCCTGATTTCATTTTGCTTTCCAGAATCATTGACGGCCAATATCCAAATTACGAGCAAGTTATTCCGAAATCAAGTTCATCTGCCTTATTAATAAATGCCAAAGTGTTATCGAATACGCTGGAAAGAGCAAAAATAATGCCAACAGATGATAAAACAAAAATTCAGCATGTACAGTTTATCTTCAGTGAAAATGAAGCAAAAGTTGAAAGTTTTTCGGAAATAATGGGTGAGATTCAGGAAGTGATCGAAAACTTAGCTATAGAAGGAGAAAAAGACTTTAAAATAGCTTTTAATACCAATTATTTTCTTGATATTGTCAAAATACTGAATGATGAGTGTGAAGAAATACGAATTGAATTATCTGGTTCTTTAGGGCCAGTTAAAATCGTTAATCCTGGAGCAGAAAATTATCTTTATGTTTTGGTACCTTTAAGAACCAGTAATTAAAGGGAGGAGTCGTTATAAGAAATTGAAAATTAACGAGCATAAGGTCAGGAATTTCCGTAATATCAAACAAATTGATCTCCGACCTGGACTGGGACTAAATATTATCACAGGAGACAATGCCCAAGGAAAAACGAATCTTCTTGAATCTATTTTTGTTCTTTCTACTGGAACATCCTTTAGAAGCGGCAAAGACGTTAATTTTTTAAAATTTGACGAAGAATCTTATATTATCAGCAGTAAATATTGCTGCCAGGATAAAAATATGGAAGCGATATTGAAATATAAGCCGGAAATTGGAAAAACCTTTACGATAAATAGCAGGAAGGCAAAAATTTCGCAGGATAATAATCTGCGAATCGTTTTATTTACCCCAGACGATCTTTATTTAATCAAGGGATCACCAGTAAAAAGAAGAAATTATATAGATTTCATCCTAAGACAGGTTTCCGCTGAATATGCATTGCAAATTGATGATTATACTAAAATATTGTACAAAAGAAATTTACTCTTAAGAAACAGACAAGTAGATAGCAGGTCTTTTGCGGTTATCAATGAAATTTTTCTTGAAACGGCGGTAAAATTAATTATAAATCGTATTAATTTTGCAAATATTTTAGATGATGTGTGCCAAAAAGTATTTCCGACTTTAAACCATGAAGGTGATTCTATAAAAATAAGATATGCACTTTCATTTCCAGTTTTTAGTGGTAAAATTAATCATGAAATTTTAAAACAAGCTTTATTAGAACAAGTAAAAGTAAAAAAAGAACAAGAAATAATGCGAAGCACAACTTTAATGGGTCCGCATCTCGATGATTTAAATGTTTATTTAAATGATAAACTAGCTCGCATTTTTGCTTCACAGGGACAGCAAAGAAATCTTGCTGTAACACTAAAACTAGCCGAAATTTATGCTTTTAAACAGATTAAAGGATTTCATCCGCTCTTTTTACTTGATGAAGTGTTATCAGAACTTGATGAAAATAAAAAAAGATTGCTTTTAAACCACTTATCTCAGGCGGGCTTTCAAAGTTTTCTTTCTTCAGTAAGTCATGATCCAATGGTTGGAGTCAATGCCCAATTTTTTTCGTTAAAAAACGGTTGTTTAATTTGAGGAGGAAAAAAATGTATATTCACCTTGGTAATAATTTTATTATTCCTTCCGCAGATATTATTGCAATTTTAAATATTGAACCACCCATTTCCAAAGATATTAAAGAGATCATTGAAATCGCAAGAACAGAAAAAAACATTTTCAATGTGAGCGGAAATGGGAAAGAAAAAACACTGATTATTTGTACTGAAAAAGTTTATTTATCACCAATTTCTTCGACAACATTATTTAGACGTGCCAATAATTTTTACAGGGAGGTATAATCTTTGGGTACTAATGAAAATGGATATAATGCTTCAGACATCCAGGTTTTAGAGGGTATGGAAGCAGTACGAAAAAGACCAGGGATGTATATAGGTTCGACTGGTTCCAAAGGTTTGCATCATTTGGTTTTTGAGATCGTGGATAATAGCATAGATGAGTTTGTGGTAGGACAGTGTAATACGATCGATGTTACCATTCATCGGGATAATAGTGTAAAAGTGTGTGATAATGGTCGTGGAATACCAGTTGATAATCATCCACTGATGAACCGACCAGCTATTGAAGTTATTATGACCACATTACATGCAGGCGGTAAATTCGGTGGCAGCGGATATACGATTTCAGGAGGTCTGCATGGTGTAGGTCTATCAGTCGTAAGTGCTCTTTCATCCTTATTGCAAATCACCGTAAAAAGAGACGGTCATATCTATTGCCAGGATTATAGACGCGGTAAACCAGCCAATGAATTGCAAATGGCAGGAGATACAAATGAAACAGGCACAAGTATACATTTTTTCCCTGATGAGGAAATCTTTGAAGAATTAGTATTTGATCGCGAAATCATTATTCAGCGATTAAGGGAACTGGCTTTTTTAAATAAAGGTTTGATCATAAATTTAACAGATGAAAGAGAAGAAGAGCTTTACCAACGAACATATAAGTCCAACGGACTAATGGATTTTGTTGCTTATATCAATCAAAATAAAGAACTGATCAATCAACCACCTATTTATTTCACTGATACCAAAGATGAAGTAATAGTAGAAGTCGCCATTCAGTATAACGGTGGATACAGCGAGAACATCTTTTCTTATGCAAATAATATACACACCCAGGAAGGCGGCACACATGAAATTGGTTTTAAAAACGCACTTACCAGAGTAATCAACGATTTTGCCAAAAAATCCGGGCTGATGAAAGAAAATGATCCTAATTTATCCGGAGAAGATATCAGAGAGGGCATCGTCGCCATTATTGCTGTGCTGGTCAAAGATCCACAGTTTGAGGGACAAACCAAAACCAAGTTAGGGAATACATATATTCGCGGCATAACAGAAAGTGCCGTATACGAATCAGTACAGGATTATTTACTGGAAAACCCTGTGGCTGCGAAAAAAATTGTGGAAAAGGCTATATCAGCGCATCGAGCTAGAGAAGCCGCTCGTAAGGCCCGGGAACTGACGCGGCGTAAAAGTGCATTAGAATCGACATCCCTACCCGGTAAACTAGCTGATTGCAGCAATAGAGATCCAGCCAGTTCTGAACTGTTTATTGTTGAAGGAAATTCCGCTGGAGGCTCTGCCAAGATGGGCAGAGACAGAACGTATCAGGCAATATTGCCTTTACGAGGTAAAATCCTTAATGTTGAAAAGGTCAGATTGGATAGGGTACTGAGCAGTGAAGAAATACGTAATTTGATCACTGCAATGGGGACAGGGATCGGCGAAGATTTTGATATAAGTAAAGCACGTTATCATAAATTGCTTATCATGACGGATGCCGACGTGGATGGTTCCCATATTAGAATTTTGCTGTTAACTTTCTTTTATCGATATATGCCACAGTTGATAGAACAAGGGTATATCTATATTGCGCAGCCCCCGCTATATGGTTTAAAAAGGGGTAAAGAAATAAAATATTTTTACAATGATCAGGATTTAGAAAATTTCACCCGGGATACAGACAAAAAGTGGTCCATACAACGCTATAAAGGCCTGGGCGAAATGGATCCCGAACAGCTTTGGGATACGACTATGAACGCAGAAACGCGCACAATTCTTAAAGTTAATATTGAGGATGCGGTTCAGGCGGAAAAGATAATCTCTGATCTTATGGGGGATAACGTAGAGCCGCGTCGAGAATTCATTAACTCCAATGCACGTTTTGTAACGAATTTAGATATTTAAGGGTGGTGCTTAAGTGGGACAGGAAAGTCTTTTTGAAAAA
>CAZNPR010000017.1:0-9511 GCA_964574965.1 uncultured Syntrophomonas sp.
GGATGCGATAAAATATCCAACCGGGGATTATTGTCAAGGGCCGCTACGGTTGCCTGCGTATTTGCTGCTACTGCCTTCTGTCTTTGCCGGCGGCTTATATGGCGGAAAAAGTTTTGTCCATTAAGATGGATCCCGTGTGACCAGGATGTTGGCATCGTATAGGGATGCAGCCCGGCAATAAGAATATCCAGCGGTTCCATATCCGGTACGTTGATATCAAGATGACCGTCCAGATCCCTGATATTCGCTTCTACTCCCAGGAGTATATCTATATCAGGAAATAAACTGTTGAAAGCATCAATGCGCAGTCGCATGTTTTTAAGTATCCCGGCATCTTTGATCCCTATGCCAAGTACCAGCGGTCCATGGTCGGTTATGGCAACTTCTTTGAACCCCCGGGAACGGGCTGCTTCTATGATCTGAACGTCGCTCTGACGACCGTCACTGTGCCTGGAATGAGTATGATAGTCGCCGAAAAAATCCATCTGTCATTCTCCTTATCAAATATTTGTAGTTTTAATATGCCCTGCGACCCGGGGAAAATAAACAGATGCAAAAAAGCAGAGCCCTTAAGGCTCTGCTCAGACCGTAAAAAATTTAAATCTCCTTTTCCATCAAAAGCCCCGCCGGACCACCGTACCTAAGTACGCCTCAACCAGCGCGGCTTGCTCATGCCTCGATTTTTGCTTTTTTTATTCGGCCTGTCAGTTTCTTTTCACTTATTTACCCAATTGCGTTTTTAAGAAATCAATTACCTTGACCGGGGTAGGATCGATTCCATAAGCTAAAGCCAGATAATAACTGACATAATCGCCGGTATAAATCAAAGAATACAGACGGGCCAAGAAACTTTTCCCGGCGCTTTCTACTTCGATAACCGCTTTTACCTCCGGCAATACGATCTCTTTGGTGATCATAATCCGCTTTAGGATCCTTTCATTATCCCGTTTATCCTTAAGGATGATGATCACCATTCTGGACAGTATCTCTGTCGGCAGCTTAAAACCTACGATCTCATTATGGTTCAATTCCGGAAAGAGACTATAATAAGCTGGCGACTTGGCATTCTCATTGATCTGGCCCTTCCAGCGCATAGCTGCTGCTTCAGTAGTACCCGTGACCCCCCAGATGAGAGGCAGGCTGTCTTTCATACAGGCGGCAATTTGCCGGGCTCGATTCTTATCTTCATCTGCTTGCGGCCCTAATTTTTCGCGAATACCTTCCAGCAGTTGGGCAGTTTCCATAATGGCCTCCCGGGCTCCCGGCAATATTGCTAATTGTTCCAATATCAAAGCAACCGGAGCCAATAAATAGCCGGAGGCGGCGCGGGGCACCAAATGACCCGGGATGATGGTTAAACTGTCGCCGTTTTCTCTCGCTAAATCGGCTAATTTCCCTCCGCTGGTCACACAGATGATTGAAGCTCCCTTGGCCCTGGATGAATGATATGCCTGTAAAGTTTCTTCCGTATTGCCTGAATAACTTACCGCGATCACCAGAGAATTTTCATTAATAAAATGCGGGATCTGATAATCCCGGTTTACGATCAGCGGTTTGGCTGCTTCGATTTGCCCCCAGGTCCTTAATATATCGCCGCCGATGGCAGAACCGCCCATTCCGCAAATTAAAATATTATCGTAGCTGCGCTGATATTTACCGGTAAAATCAAATTCCATCTGCAGACAATCCTTAAATTGCTGCGGCAGACCGTAAAGATAGTCCGCCATTATTTGTTCATTATTGATCATGTCTATACTTCCCCCCAGATCATAGATTTCTTTATATCCCTCGGGCAATGGCTGCAATACAGCCATATAAGCCGATATCATTGCCTAACTTGGTGGTTTCAATGATCAAATCCCGCCGGTGCAGCGGAAAAGCTTTTTCCCCAACATATTCCTTGATGGGCTCCAGCAATAGATCTTCCAGGCCGATCATCACACCGCCGCCCATGACTACGATCTGCGGATTGAACAGATTGACCAGGTTGGCTATCCCAATGGCCAGATTTCGGCCCAGCCCCCTTATGAGACTCAAAGCTTCGGGATCACCTTGCCGCGCCGCTTTGCCCAGTTCAGGTGCCCCCACGGGCGGACCGCTGCCGCAGGCCGCGATATTATGCCCTCTACCTGCTTTGATCAATGCTTCTATCTGTTTGGTTACAGCTGTCCCGGAAGCAACTGCCTCCAGACAGCCCCGGCGTCCGCAGCTGCATTCAGGTCCTGCTGCCTCAATAACCATATGCCCGAATTCTCCGGCCCCACCCCGCCAGCCATGATAAATCCGATCATTGATAATGATCCCGCCGCCGATCCCTGTGCTGACGGTAATGTAAAGGAGATGGGCGTATTTCCTGTCCTGTCCGAAATGATATTCACCTAATGCAGCCAGATTGGTATCTTTGTCTACAACTACCGGCCTTCCCAGGCGACGGCTTAGTTCTTCTTTAAATTCGACCCGCTGCCACCCTAAATTTGGGGAGTCTTCGATGACCGCCCCGGGATAAGTGACCGGGCCGGGAACAGCTACCGCAATGCCTTTTACCAGGTCATGCTGTGCTTCGGCGGTCTTTATCCAATCAATAATATTATCTGCGATCAAATCCATTACTTCAGAGGGACTGCCATGAGGGGTCAGCATTTTGATCTTCTGCAGAATTTGTCCGTCGGGAGTCCCGATTCCGCTCAATATTTTGGTTGCTCCCAGGTCAACACCGATGATCACTTCGCGAGACATTTACTGCACCTGCCATTTATTAATGATCGCGGGGGCTTAATATAAAACGGTGAAGCGCTTCTGCGACCCCTTCTTCTTCATTACTGGCTGTTATATAATCGGCCGTTTCTTTGACTGATTTGCGCGCATTTCCCATCGCAACACCGATCCCTGCCCATTCGATCATTGCCATATCGTTGTAGCTGTCGCCGATGGCCAGTACTTCTTTACGATCTATACCATAATGTTCGGCAATTACTTTCAGGGCATCACCTTTGTTAGCCTTGGAATCCATAACTTCAAGATAGTACGGTTTGGATCTGGTAATATAAAGATCGCGGGTATAGATCCCACGCAATTCCATTTCCATTTCCAAAAGCAGCTTTTCATTTTCGATCACTGCAAGTATCTTACAGCTTTCCTGACGGGAGGCTTCACCGATCAGGTCTTTTATGATCACCGGTTCTACTCCTGCCAGATGGGAATACTCCACTCCTTCCTCAGTCAGGCTTTCCATACAGAGCTGGTCATTAAAATAAGCCTGGAAGTGAACTTTGCTTTTCTTAAAGTATTGCATAATTTCAATCGCTTTATCCGTGGGTAAAGGCCGATAATAAAGTACATCTCCTGAACGGCTGCATTTTACCAAAGCTCCCTGATAAGTAATGATGGGAATGTCTTTGACCGATTCCAGTTGTCTGGCATAGGGAAGCGCTGAAACAAACATGCGTCCGGTAGCTAATGTGACGATGACGCCCTTTTCCTGAACCTGATGAATGGCTGCTTTACATGGGGAAGAAATTTGTAATCCTGAATTAAGTAATGTATCATCCAGGTCAACAGCTACAAGTTTTATACCCATATTGCCTCCTTTGCCTGATATCAGTAAGCCGAGCGAGTGCCCGGCTTCCAATACCCCATACTATTATATCCACATTTATTATGTTCATTATCTGTCTTTTATAAAATAACTTATTATGAAACTTACGATCGTCAAGACCAGGGCACTTAAGATAGCTGCACCAAAACCTGAAATATTAAAACCTTTGACCGTAATGGCTGTCAGCCAAAGCATGAAACCATTTATCACCAGAGTAAACAATCCTAAAGTTGCGATATTCAGAGGCAAGGTCAAAATGATCAAAACAGGGCGAATGATCGCATTCACAATTCCTAAAAAAATGGAACCTACTATCGCGCCCCAGAAGGTCAGTTCAAAACCGGGGATCAGGTAAGCAGTGATGAGGATCGCAATAATATTCAACAGCCATCTTATAATCCAACCATACAAAAGTGTTGCCCCCTCTCGTTGATTTTAAAACTTCTGTCAATCATTATTTTACCATATAAATATGACAAATCATTCATTTATGCTGGAGTTATTTGCATCCTGATGAAAATAATCGAAAACTTTTTGGGCTGCCGCTTTATTCATACCTGGTATATCTGCTAAAACTTCCAAACTGGTCTGACGGATCTTATTGACGGAGCCAAGACTTTTGAGCAAAGCTTTTTTACGGGTGAGACCGATTCCGGCAATGTTATCAAGTTCTGAGGAATTGAGCTTTTTCCCTCGCCTTAAACGATTGTAATCCAGCGCAAATCGATGGGCTTCATCCCGCAGGCGCTGCAGTAGTTTCAAGCCTTCATCACGTGCCTTTAATCTGATCGGTTCTCCGCTTCCCGGAATCCATATTTCTTCGTTTTTTTTAGCCAGTCCAAATACCGGAATATCGATTTGCATATGATCGAAAACGGTCTGTACACTGTTAACCTGGCCTAACCCCCCGTCGATTATGATCAGATCAGGCAGCGGAAGAAAAGCAGCATTGCCGCTTTGTGCCTGTTCAAACCGCCGCTCCAAAGTCTCAGCCAGGGAAGCATAATCATTATTTTGATCTGTTTTCATTTTAAACCGACGGTAGGCCTTTTTATCCGCAGCCCCATCTGTAAAAACCACCATGGATGCTACTGTCTCCCCTCCGGACAAATGAGAAATATCGTAGCACTCTATACGCTCAGGCACCACTTCCAGCTGGAGTGCCTGGCTGAGGCGTAACAGCGCATTGCGGTTTTTGAGGCTCTGCTGGTATTTTTCTTCCCAAAGCACAGCAGCATTTTCCTCTGCCATCGTCAGCAGATGCTTCTTATCTCCCTGGCGGGGGTTTTTGATCGCTATACGGCGTCCCGTCTTTCCGCTCAGCCAAGATTCGAGTAACTCGATCTGCGCCGGCAGCTGGTTGACCAGGATCTCCCGGGGGATATCCTGGTTATTATCATAATACTGACGGATAAAGAAATCGATCACTTCGCTGCTTTCCTCATCTATTGCCTGTTTCAGCCAGAAGAAATCTTTCCCGCTGATTTGCCCGCCGCGGATCCTTAAGACCAGCAGCAGATTCTCACGTTCCCCGGCTATTTGTGATATCAGGTCCAGGTCATAGGGGGTTTCAAAAGCGATCTTCTGCTCGGCAGACATTTTCTTTATATGATTGATTTGATCGCGCCAGATGGCCGCCTTTTCATATTCCATGTCGGCAGCTGCTTCCTGCATCCTTTTCTCGCATTCTCTGATGATCGGAAGATGCTGGCCTTCCATGAAAGCAATGACGCTTTTTACCCGGGATGCATATGCTTCTTCTGACACTTTTCCGGTGCAAGGTGCCAGACATTTGCCCATGTCATAATTAAGGCAGGGGCGTTCGCGGCGCTGTAAAGTTTTGCAGGTCCTGAGCGGATAAATCTCCGCCAGCATCTTGAGGGTTTCCCGTAAGGAAGTAACATCGGTATATGGGCCGAAATAGCGTGAAATACCGTCTTTTGCCTCCCGGGTAATGCAAACCCGGGGGAACTTTTGTCCGATGGTGATCTTTACATAGGGATATGTCTTATCATCACGGAGGTCTATATTATATCTAGGCTGCCAGGCTTTAATGAGATTGTTCTCCAGAATCAAAGCTTCTACTTCCGAACCGGTAACGATATAATCAAAATCTGCCACCCGCGCCATCATAGCCTGAACTTTGGGATGCAGTTTTTCCTGCGCTTGAAAATAGGAGCGCATCCGGTTACGCAAAGCTTTGGCTTTGCCCACATAAATGATCTGCCCTTCTTTATCTTTATATAAATATACGCCTGGCCTTAACGGCACCATTTTCAGCCGTTCCTTTAACACTTTGCCCTCCGATTTTTGCTTGTGCAGGGACTTAAAAGGGTACCTGCACCAGTAAGGTTTCCCTTTTTATTTCTATATCGCCGGACTGGAAGTTGAAGTAGATCGGGGTAATAGTTCCCTGAGATATTGAGCCGTGTAAGAATCAAGGCAGCAGGCTATTTCTTCGGGTGTTCCGGTTGCAACTATCAAGCCTCCGTTTTCTCCGCCCTCCGGCCCTAAGTCCACGATATAGTCGGCTGATTTTATGACATCCAGATTATGTTCAATGATCAGAACTGTATTGCCATTGTCGACCAATCGGTTTAAGACCCCCAGCAGATGCCTGACATCTTCTTTGTGCAATCCGGTCGTCGGCTCATCAAGGATATATAATGTCTTGCCGGTAGCACGTTTGGAAAGCTCCGTACCCAGCTTTACCCGCTGGGCTTCACCGCCGGACAGGGTAGGCGCGGGCTGGCCCAATTGTATATAGCCCAAACCAACATCCTGCAGCACCTTCATTTTACGGTGTACCCGCGGAATGGATTCAAAAACGTCGACTGCTTCGTCCACTGTCATGTTTAAGACTTCAGAAATGTTCTTACCTTTATATTTTACTTCCAGCGTCTCCCGGTTATAACGTTTGCCTTTGCATACTTCACAAGGTATGTAAACATCCGGCAAAAAATGCATGGCAATTTTAATAATGCCATCACCCGAACAAGCTTCACACCTGCCGCCCCTGACATTAAAACTGAAGCGACCTGGTTTATATCCACGCATACGGGCTTCCTGAGTCTCAGCAAATAATTCCCGTATCCCGTCAAACGCTCCGGTATAAGTGGCCGGATTGGAACGAGGTGTCCTGCCGATCGGTGACTGGTCAATATTGATCACTTTATCCAAATACTGTGATCCGGTAATATCCTTATGCTTACCCGGGCGATGCCGCCCACCGTGTAATTTCTTCATCAGGCCAGGATAAATGATGTCCTCTACCAACGTGCTTTTACCAGAACCTGATACCCCGGTTATGACCACCATTTGGCCCAGGGGAATGCTGACATCGATGTTTTTTAAATTGTTCTGGGAAGCACCTTTGATCGTTAAATACCTGCCATTTGCTCTGCGGCGGACAGCAGGCACGGGGATGTCCCGGCTGCCAGCCAGGTATTGTCCGGTCAACGAAGCAGAACAATTCATAATATCTTGCAGTGAACCCTGCGCTACGATTGCGCCCCCATGTCTGCCAGCCAGCGGCCCGATATCGACAATGTGGTCAGCAGCCCGGATGGTATCTTCATCATGTTCGACCACAATGACGGTATTGCCCAAATCACGCAATCTTTTCAAAGTTACCAACAAGCGGTCATTATCTCGGGGATGCAGTCCGATGCTGGGCTCATCCAATACATAAAGAACCCCTACCAGGCTGGTACCTACCTGTGTTGCCAGGCGGATGCGCTGTGCTTCTCCGCCGGAGAGACTTCCTGCCTGCCGGTCTAAAGTAAGGTAATCCAGTCCTACATCGATCAGAAAAGTCAGCCGTTCTTTGATTTCTTTGATAATTTGCCTGGCGATGATAGCCTCCCGCTCGTCCAGCACTAAATTGTCCAGAAAGCGGCGGGTCTGCTTGACAGATAAGGAAGTAACTCCGTTGATCGACTGGCCTCCAATGAGTACCCACAAAACCTCTTCCCGCAGTCTCTTGCCTTGACAGGTAGGACAAAGGTTGGAAGTCATAAATTTTTCGATTTCTTCCCGGGCATAATCCGATTTGGTTTCCTTGTAACGGCGGGCTAAATTGTTTATGACTCCTTCATAACTGCTTTTAAAACTGTTGGTTTCACCGTACGAGTTGGTATAATTCAGGCGAAAGCGTTCTTCCCCGCTGCCATATAAAATCTTGTCAAGCTGCTTTTCACTTAGATCTTTCAATGGTTTATCTAGGGGTATCTTATTTTTTTCGGCCATCGCAGACAAAACATGGTTATAGTAAGTGAAAAAATTATTTGACCAGGGAATAATCGCTCCGTCTTCCAGGCTCAGGCTAGTGTCCACGACCAGCGTGGGATCGATCTCTTTCGTTTCACCCAGACCGCTGCAATCCGGGCAGGCTCCGAAAGGATTATTAAAAGAAAACATGCGGGGACTCAGTTCAGGCAAACTGAACCCACACTCCGGGCAGGCAAAATCCCGGCTGAACATTAACTCTTCTTCGCCATCCTCTTTGAGCAGCAGGACTTTGATCGTACCTTCACTCAGCTCAAAAGCTAATTCCAAGGATTCCGCCAGGCGGCTGCGGATCCCTTCCTTTATGACCAGTCGGTCAAGGACTACGCTGATGTCATGCTTTTTATTTTTATCCAGTTCAATTTCTTCATCTGCTGTATATTCGAATCCATCCACGATGATCCTGACAAAACCATCGCGGAAAAGTTTGCTGACAACTTTTTTATGTTCTCCTTTTTGCCCTTTGATAATCGGGGCTAATATTTTTATTTTGCTTCCGACTGGCAGATCCAGCAGGTTATCCGTTACCTGATCGACCGTTTGCCTCTGGATCGGCAAATGGCAGGTCGGGCAATGAGGCCGCCCCACCCTGGCAAATAACAGCCGCAAATAGTCATATATTTCTGTGACCGTTCCCACGGTTGAACGTGGATTATTGGAGGTAGACTTCTGGTCGATGGCAATGGACGGTGACAGACCCCCAATAAAATCCACATCGGGTTTATCCATCTGCCCCAAAAATTGCCTGGCATAGGTGGAAAGTGATTCAACATACCGCCTCTGCCCTTCATTATAAATGGTATCGAATGCCAGGCTGGATTTCCCGGAGCCTGATACGCCGGTAAATACAATGAGCTCGTCTCTGGGCAATTCAATATCGATATTTTTCAAATTGTGCTGCCGGGCCCCTTTTACCACAATGTTATTGTTCATATTTCCTTCTCCTCTGGTTTAAGCATTACGTTTCTTATCGGCGACGATTAGAACGGGTCTTGTTTTTCGGCGGCCGGGCCAACTCCCGCATCATATCGCGCAATCCTGCCGCTCTTTCAAACTCAAGTTTTTCAGCTGCTTTCAGCATCTCAGTCTCGATTTCTTTTATCAGCTTTTTCCGCTCCTCCGCCGGCAGGCTTTGATACTCATTGATATCATAATGGCCTTCTTCCTCGGCCAGCGATGGTTCAATTGTCGCATATACTGCTTTGTGGATGGATTCCGGCGTGATATTGTGCAGCTGGTTATGATTTACCTGTATTTCACGCCTGCGATTGGTTTCATCAAGAGCCTTCTGCATGGAATCCGTCACTTTGTCGGCATACATGATAACTTTCCCCTCTACGTTTCGGGCTGCCCTGCCGACCGTCTGGATCAGTGAACGTTCGGAACGTAAAAAACCTTCTTTATCAGCATCCAGAATGGCTACCAGCGCTACTTCCGGCAAATCCAAACCTTCCCGCAGCAAGTTGATACCGATCAAAACATCAAAGCTTCCCAGGCGAAGCTCACGCAATATGTCCAGTCTTTCCAGCGCATCGATATCCGAATGCATATATCGGCAGTGAATGCCGTTTTCATCCAGATAATCCGCCAGATCCTCTGCCATGCGCTTGGTCATGGTAGTCACTAAAA
>CAZNPR010000017.1:9611-11555 GCA_964574965.1 uncultured Syntrophomonas sp.
ATCTGATGCAAAGTCGGTTTGACCTCGATCAAAGGATCGATCAGCCCGG
Organism: uncultured Syntrophomonas sp.; assembly: GCA_964574965.1. Classification (GTDB taxonomy): domain Bacteria; phylum Bacillota; class Syntrophomonadia; order Syntrophomonadales; family Syntrophomonadaceae; genus UBA1368. The sequence continues at coordinate 9,661 of CAZNPR010000017.1, forward strand.
TAGGCCTGATGATCTGCTCAGCGACCTGAACACTGTGCTCCAATTCAAAATCTCCCGGGGTGGCGCTGACATAAATGACCTGATTTCGTTTGGCTTCAAATTCGCTGAAGCGCAAAGGGCGGTTGTCAAGGGCAGAAGGAAGCCGGAAACCAAACTCCACCAGATTTTGTTTACGGGACTGGTCGCCGGCAAACATTCCCCTGACTTGTGGCAGACCAATGTGGGATTCATCCATAAACAGCAGATAATCTTCCGGGAAAAAATCGATCAAGGTATAAGGAGGTTCCCCCGGGGCTCGTCCGGTAATATAGCGTGAGTAATTCTCAATACCCTTACAGTAGCCAATTTCTCTTATCATCTCCAGATCATATCTGGTCCTTTGTTCAATACGCTGTGCCTCGATCAGCTTGCCCTCCCGCTTGAACTTTCCCACCTGCCCGGCCAGTTCGGTCTCAATTGCTTCTGCTGCTGTCAGCATATTTTCCCGGGTGGTGACAAAGTGGGAAGCAGGGAAGATCATGATATGGTTACGGCGCCCGTAAATTTCACCGGTCAAAGGATTAAACTCCACCAGTCTTTCAATTTCATCCCCAAAAAATTCAATTCTGATCGCCCTTCCCCAGGAAGAAGCCGGGTAAACCTCCACCACATCTCCCCGTACCCGGAAATGCCCCCGTTCAAAAGCTACTTCATTCCTTTCGTAATGAGTCTCCACCAGCCGGCGCAGTAAGTTTTCCCGGCTAATTTCTGTCTGCGGACGAAGCGATATGGCCATTTCGTAATAATCCTGCGGAGCTCCCAGTCCATAAATACAAGAGACACTGGCTACGATCAAAACATCCTTTCTTTCCAACAGGGAAGCCGTTGCCGAATGGCGCAGATTATCGATTTCATCATTTATGGAAGAATCTTTTTCAATATACGTATCCGTGGAAGGCACGTAGGCTTCCGGCTGATAATAATCATAATAACTGATGAAATATTCCACCGCATTTTCCGGAAAGAACTGTTTGAATTCTGCATAAAGCTGTCCGGCCAGCGTTTTATTGGGAGCCATCACCAGGGTAGGCCGCTGCACCTGCTCGACGATTTTGGCCATGGTAAAAGTTTTACCGGAACCGGTCACTCCCAGCAAGGTTTGCTGCTGGTAACCTTTAAGCAGTCCCTCGGTCAGCTTATGGATCGCTTCCGGCTGGTCCCCGGTGGGTTTATATTCAGAATGTAAAATAAATTGTCCCATATCATCACGACCTTGATAATTTTGCGCACCCTGATTCAGGAAAATCCTAATGGACAGTAATATTCTGCCCGGTGAGACTCCTATATTTATATTATATTATTCTATATGATCATAGCCAATAAAACCGTTGATCAAGCTTCCATTACTTGGGACGGAAACCGGTAATTTCGTCTATGATTTCTTCTCTTAGCTGATCCCGTTTTTTATGATCGGCGGCCGTTTCGTAGATCCGCTTTAATTCCGCCAGTTTTTGCTGGGCTTTTTCCAGCTGTTGCTGTGCTTCCTGCAGCAGCGCTTCATTCTGCCTTTGCGATTTCGCCATTTGCGGCCTGCACTGCTGCAGGTCATAATGGTCCAAATATTGTTCGCTGTCAATGATTTCATCCCCGGGCTGTAAATTTACTGCCAGGAATCCCGCATCAACTAAAGCTACCTGGAAATTAGGAATAATGATGGCAGTCAAACTGTCTGCATCGAAACCACAGTAGTAGTATTCCACCATCAAATCTTTTTGCCGGGCTTTATCAGCAATAGCCGCTATCATTGCTGATTTCCCGCTCCCAGCCGGTCCCGTAAAAAGATATCTTTTACGGCATGCCTGGCTTAGCGTATCAATATAGTTTATCATTCCTTCTGCCGTTACTGCACTGGCAAA
>CAZNPR010000017.1:11655-28132 GCA_964574965.1 uncultured Syntrophomonas sp.
GGCTTAGCGTATCAATATAGTTTATCATTCCTTCTGCCGTTACTGCACTGGCAAAGTAATGTTTTTCTTTCCCGGGTGAATCGAAGATACGCGTGGTCAAATCATTGGTTAGTTCTGTCATCTTCTTCTGGTTGATATGCGCAGCGGTTATTCTTTTGATGGCGTCGGTATATCTCCCCGCAGCCAGCAGGTGTTGCGAGGCGGTTTGGCTGCACTTATCTATTTGCTCATACAAATCTTCAATAGCCCCAGTTTTTATCGTGAGCATGCTTTGGTCCTCAAAAGAAGCAATATCTACGAATTGAACCAAAGGGATCTCCTCATAGGCACCGGATTCGATCAATTGGCTGCAGACCACTGCAGTCTCCATTTCCGGGATCAATATTCCCTCAGGATTTAAGGGATCAGAAGCTGAGATCCAGAACTCAGCACATAAACCTCTTTCCAGAACATCTTCACCCAACTGCCGTATAAAGACTCCCTGCCCCGATCCAAGCGGTCCTTCCAGAACATACAACCGGTGAAGACCACAAAGCAACTGCGGGATAAAAGTATGAAAGCCCCGGCGGGTATTGCTGCTGGTAAAAACATAACGAACCTTCTCCCGATTCTGCATAGTAACAGCCCCTCTCCCTTTAGCCCTGCTTTAGTATATGCAAAACAGCCAAAAGGAGTTTATGCTTCTGGAAATAAAAAAAGGTGCTGTGATGTTCGATCAAGCACCTTTTTAGCTTACTGATCCTTGTTTGCATTCCCTAATAAATTTGTTTTTTTATAAGCTCTATGGCTTTTTGCAGTTGTACGTCCTCGGTGTCATCTTCGGCAGCTTCTACAACGTAATCCGGAGTGATGCCGATTTTGTTGATGTCAGTTCCATTGGGTGTGAAATACTTCTGGGTCGTAAGCTGCAGCGCTCCACCGTCAGGTAATTGGAAGATCGTCTGCACCAAACCTTTGCCAAAGGTTTGCTCTCCTACTAACACAGCCCTTTTATTATCCTGCAAAGCGCCGGACAAAATTTCTGATGCACTGGCACTATTGCCATTGACTAAAACAACCAGCGGAATATCAACCGATTGTCCAGTCGCCTGGTGTACGGTCTCATTGCCATAACTATCAGCAACACTTACCACTTCCTGGCCATTTTTAAGGAAAAGACTGGCAATGGCGATCGAAGCTTGAAATTCGCCGCCCCCGTTATCACGCAGATCCAGAATCAATCCTTTGATATTGTTTTCCCCCAGCAAAACATTGAGGCTGTCGGCCATTTCCTGTGCAGACAGGGTATGGAACTGGTTCAGTTTAATATATCCGGTGCCCGGGACCTCATCAAGGACTTTAGCATCCACAGAAGGCACATTGATAATTTCGCGTATTATGGTAAATTCATATTCTTTGCCATCGCTTTCCCGATATACAGTCAGAAGGAGCTGCGTCCCCGGTTCACCACGCATTTGATGTACCACTTCATCCTGGCTCATATTCATGGTGCTTTCTCCATTGATACCGATGATTATATCACCGTTCTTGATACCTGCTTTAAAGGCGGGAGTATCTTTGATCGGTGACACGATTTTATGCCGGCCTTCATCATCTTGTAAAACATATACTCCGATGCCGCCGAACTTTGCTTCCAGTTTACTTTCCAGATCCTGCCAGGTTTGCGGATCGAGATACCGCGAATAGGGGTCTTCAAGTGATGCTACGATCCCCTCGGTAGCACCGTTGATCAAACCTGCCGAATTGGAATCATACAATGACTGCGTATTGACCAGTCCTAATACACTAAAAAAAGTAGTCACAGCCGTAAAGTTTGTCAACAATAGTAACAAAACCAAAGCTGTGGCAATGCCGCCGATTATAGCAAAAAATATACTTAGCCCTTTCATGAATCCCCGCATTTATAAATCTTCACCACCATACTGCATTTTATTTCAAGACTCCAATTTATATGTTACTCCACCAAAGATAACATTTATAGTTTTTTCGGGGATCAGACAGCAACAAATATAACAAATTTGTGACAAAAAAGAGCAGAGCTCCGGCTCCGCCCTGATCATTGATTTTATTTGCCGCTAGAGATAACTCATGGGATTGGTGTGCACACCATTGATCCTTACTTCAAAATGTAAATGCGGCCCGGTGCTCCAACCGGTCGAACCAACTTTGCCAATGATCTGGCCTTTGGTCACCGAGGCCCCGTTGGCAGCGATAATGGTAGACATATGCGCATAGAGCGTAGAAATTCCGCCGCCATGATCGACCACTACCACCTGCCCGTAACCTCCCAGCCATCCGGTCTGAATCACCGTACCGCTGTCTGCTGCTACGATATCAGCCCCGCCTGGAGCTCCTATGTCGACCCCGGTATGCATCTTGTTATATTTTAAAATAGGATGATATCTCATTCCATACGCAGATGTGATGGTACTGTAACCCGGTGCAGGCCAGGTAAAAACACCTGTGCCAAGCTGTTCCCCGCTGGTCCCGGCTTGTATTCTCCGAATGGTGGCTTCCAGTTGATTGGAGGTCTGCTCCAGTTCAGCCAGCGCTTTTTCATATTGGGCTTTTTCCTTCTGCACACTGGTCAGGACTTTTTTCTTGTCCTGCTTTTGACCACTTAGTTCTTCACGTTTGGTTTTTTCACTGTCTTGGGCATAAAGCAGCTCATTCTTCTGTACTTCCAAATCACTTTTGTTAACATTCAGGGCCATTTTTTGTTGATTGATAGAATCGATCAGGGACAGATCCTGTTCTACGATCATACTCAAGAGGTCGTAACGAGTCAGGAAATCTTTCAGGTCGGTAGCGGATAATAATACTTCCAGGTAAGTCAGATCGCCCTTTTCGTATATGTACACCAATCGGTCACCTAACTGTTGATTCTTTTCCTGCAGGTCTGCTTCTGCCAGTTCGATGTTTTCTTCGGTTACTGCGATATTCGTTTGTAAATACTCGATCTTGCCTTCCAGAGTTTTGATCTCATTTTCTTTTTTAATGATGTTTTTTTCTATGCTCTGTAATTGTCCCATTATGGTTTTTTCTTGTTTTTTGGCACTATTCAATTTGCCCTGCTGGGTATTGATCTTTTGTCCTACGTCCTGCAGTTGATTACGGGCGTCTTCAATTTCGTCAGCATATACCGGCAAAATACTTCCCAGAAAAAAGGTGGATAATACCGCCAGGCTTAACCATTTTTTTAATCTGCTCACTCTGAAATCACCCTCCTTTAGCCATGCTGAAAAATGGATCAAACATCCAGGTATTTATTAAGGGAAAAATAAGTAGCGATAACTCCCAACAGCATTCCTGCCGCCAGTAAGCCTGCATAAATATTGATCAAAAACCGAACATCAGTAACGATGGGCAGGAATAAAATCGTATGTGCCTGCCCGGTCAGCGAACTATAGCCCAGGGCTAAAAACAAGATGGCAATGATCGCACCAGTCAAACCAAGAAATACACCCTCCAGGAAAAAGGGCATTCTGACAAACCAGTCTGAAGCACCGATCAGTTTCATCAGATATACTTCCTTGCGGCGGCTGAAAACTGCCAGTCTGATGGTAGTGGAAATCAGAAATACCGCTCCGAAAGCCAATAGAATAATCGTTGCGATACCAACCACTCTGACCCATTTGGTCACCTGGAAGAGCTTATCAATGACACCCTTGCCATAATTTACTTTATAGACCCCGTTCAATATCTCAATATTTTTAGCAATATCCGGTACCTGATGGGGGTCCACTGCCTGGATTTCAAATGAATCACGCAGGGGGTTATCCTCCAGGGTGGAACCCAGGTCATATTCCGTACCACCGAATTTTTCCTGCAGGTTCTTTAATCCTTGTTCTTTGGAAACAAAAACAATGGTTTTTACCCCGTCGATTTTTTCAATTTTGTTCTGCAGTAAATCAGTTTCTTTGGCAGACAATTCTTTATCGATAAAAGCCACTATTTCTACATCAGACTCCAGATTGTTGATGATACTGCTGGCGTTAACGGTGAGCAGCACGGCTGCTCCGAGGATTAATATACATATGGCAACATTGGCTATGGTAGCAAAGGATAATACTCTGTTGCGATAAAGAGATTTGTAAGCTTCGCTGAAAAAATATTTTATATTTCGCATATTCATATTTGCTGCTCCTCGAATTGAACCTGCGAATCAGACACGATTTTGCCTTTCTCCAGCATGATCACTCTTTTGTGTGCCGATTTAACCAGTTGCTGGGCATGGGTGGCCATGATCACCGTGGTACCTTTACGGTTGATATCATAAAGTAATTCCATGATTTCCAGGGATGTGTTCAGATCCAGGTTGCCAGTAGGTTCATCGGCGATAAGCATCAATGGTTCGTTGGCCAAAGCCCTGGCGATGCCCACGCGCTGTTGTTCCCCGCCGGATAACTGTCCGGGAAAGGTATTTTCATAACCTTCCAGCCCTACCTGCTTGATGACCTGCGGGACTCGTTTTTGTATGCTGCGTAAAGGGGCTCCCACAACTTCCATGGCAAAAGCAACATTTTCTGCCACTGTTTTGTTCTCCAGCAATTTAAAATCCTGAAAAACAATGCCAATATTACGCCGCATTTTCGGTATTTCACTGCGTTTCATTCTGATGATACTGCGTGAATTAACAAAGATCTGTCCCCGGCTGGGCAGTTCTTCACGGAAAAGCAATTTAACAAAACTGGATTTGCCAGCACCGCTGGCACCCATCAAAAAAATAAATTCACCCCGATCTATTTTCAATGAAAGATCATCGAGGGCTTTGACTCCATTGGGATATATTTTGGAGACATTGTAAAATTGGACCAGCATTTATCTCCCTCCGAAACGATATACAAAAATCCTGGCAATTTCTGTCGCCGCCGAGAAAATAATTGGCATAAAAAAAATCACCCAATCAGGGTGATTCTACAAAAATTACAAAAATACCTTCTTTATTTTATTGCTTTTTTCTTTTTTAACAATAAATGTATTTTATTGATGATTTCCTGGACGGTCAGACCATAATGCTCCAAAAGCTGATCCGGGGCGGCGGATTGTCCGAATTTGTCGTTAATTCCCAGTCTTTCTACCAACACCGGGCAATCTGCAGCGGTTACCTCTGCCACGGCACTGCCCAGACCGCCAAGTATGCTATGTTCCTCTGCCGTCAGCAAAGCGCCGGTGGTTTTAGCCAGCCTGATTATCATCTCAGCATCAATGGGTTTGATGGTATGCATATCAACCACCGTGACCTGGATCCCCTCTTCCGCCAAAAGCCGGGCGGCTTGAAGTGATTTTTCCACCATGATACCGCAGGCGATGATGGCCGCATCATTTCCTGCCCGCAGTTCGATACCTTTTCCAATCACCATATCCATCTGGTCGTCATATATCTTTGGCACTGCCGGACGCCCCAGGCGAAGATAGGCCGGTCCCTGTCTTTCATAGAGATGAAAGAGTGCTGCTTTCGTACTGGGACCGTCAGCAGGGACGACTACACACATGTTGGGAACCGCTCGCATCAAAGCAATATCTTCCACTGCCTGATGAGAACCTCCATCTTCTCCTACTGTCAGCCCGGCATGGGTAGCGCATACTTTAACGTTTAAGCTGGCATAAGCAAGTGAATTTCGTACTTGCTCAAAAGCTCTTCCCGCTGCAAACATCGCAAAGGAGCTGGCAAATACTGTTTTCCCTGCTGCAGCCAATCCGGCCGACATACCAATCATATTCTGTTCGGCTATCCCAGCATTGAAAAATCTTTCCGGGAAAGTTTTCGCAAAACCTGCTGTCTTGGTTGATGATGACAGATCTGCATCTAAAACCACCACATCTTTGTGCAGGTGTCCCAGTTCCACCAGGGCCTCTCCATAGGCATCACGGGTAGCCTGTTTTTCCAATGTTATTCCTCCTCGTATTGAAATCAGACTTTAACAAATCCCTTTTGCAAGAGCATACGCTTCGATCTCTTCCAAAGCCCGCTCAGCCTCATCCTTTTTCGGTGCGGTGCCGTGCCATTCTGCCTTATCCTCCATAAAGGAACAACCTTTACCTTTTATGGTTTTAGCAATAATTGCTGTCGGCTGGCCTTTTATGCTGCGGGATTTTTCCAGGGCGGTCATAATCTGCTCCGGTTGGTGGCCGTCAATTTCAATGACTGCCCAGTTAAAAGCTGCAAATTTGGCTGCGATCGGTCGTACATCCATTACATCTTGCACCCGCCCGTCAATTTGCAGTCCGTTATTATCAATGATCGCTGCAAGATTATCGAGGCGATAATGCGCAGCAGCCATAACTGCTTCCCAGACCATCCCTTCCTCCAACTCGCCGTCACCCAATAAAGTGTATACCCGGTACCCGGCATTGTCCATCTTACCTGCCAGGGCCATACCAACGGCCCATGAAATTCCCTGTCCCAATGAACCGGTAGATGCTTCCACGCCCGCCAGTTTTCTCATATCGGGATGTCCCTGTAAAGGACTGCCCCATTTACGCAAACTCATCAAATCCTCAGCAGGGAAGAACCCTTTTTCGGCCAGGGCCGCATAAAGAACTGGCGCAGCATGGCCTTTACTGAGTACAAAGCGGTCGCGCCCGGGTGCCTGAGGCTGGCTGGCATCAATATTCATTTCCCAGAAGTACAAACAAGCCATTATGTCGGCTGCTGACATTGAACCTCCCGTATGTCCTGAGCCAGACTCACCCAGCATGGTTATAATGCTTTTGCGGATGGTTACTGCCTTTTTTGCTACCAACTGCAGCGATTGCTCATTAATCTCTCGCACCATGATCCTCCCTTAATTATTTATTGCCCATTATGCAGATAAGCATAGATAAAATCATCCAGATTCCCGTCCAAAACAGCCTGGGCATTGCCGATCTCCACCCCGGTACGATGGTCTTTGATCAAGGTAAAAGGATTTAAAGTGTAGGTCCTGATCTGACTTCCCCAGGCGATCTCTTTATATTCTCCCTTTAGACTCTGCAAATTATCATCGGCCTGTTTCTCTTTTAATTCATACAGTTTGGCTTTAAGTAATTTCATAGCCGTTAACCGATTGGAATGCTGCGACCTTTCATTTTGACATTGTACTACAGTACCCGAAGGCAAATGGGTGATCCGCACGGCTGAATCAGTTTTATTCACATGCTGTCCGCCGGCACCGCTGGATCTGTAGGTATCGATACGCAATTCTTCAGGGTTGATATCGATTTCTGTATCTTCATCACTGATTTCCGGCAATACCGAAAGAGATGCAAAAGAAGTATGGCGTCTCCCGGAAGAATCAAAAGGAGATATACGAATTAAGCGGTGAACACCCTGCTCGCCTTTTAACTTTCCATAAGCATGCAAACCGCTGACTAAAACAGTCACACTTTTGATGCCCGCCTCATCTCCATCCAGCAGATCCAGAATCTCTACATCATATCCTGAATTCTCAGCCCAGCGGGTATACATGCGCAGCAGTATTTCTACCCAGTCCTGCGCTTCCGTTCCCCCGGCGCCTGCATGCAATGATAATATAGCATTATTTTCGTCATGAGCTCCGCTGAAACATACCTCCAATTCGAACTGGAGAAAGTCTTTTTCCAATCGGCTTACTTCTTTGCTGGATTCTTTGAGCAGTTCCTGTTCGTCTTCTGCTGCTGCCATTTCGAGGATATCATTTATATAAAGGGCTTTATCCAAAAGCTTTTCATAGTGATCCACAGCACTTTGCAGATCGCGGATATTTTTTAAAACCTTTTGGGCTTCCTGATTATCCAGCCAAAAGTTTTCTTCCCCGGCTTGCTTTTCCAGCTTGGTTATCAATACCTTCTTATTATCGATGTCAAAGAGAAGCCCTCATCTCTTTTAAGCGGCTGATAATTTCCAAACATGTTGTCCTGTCTTCATCCGCCATTATTTTCTCCTCCTTACCTTTCATAAAATTGTGCTGCTAAACAACTCCCTGTCCGCAGCATTTTTTATATTTTTTCCCGCTGCCACAGGGGCATGGGTCATTGCGGCCAATTTTATTCTCTGCCTTAACTGGCTTTTTGATATCATCAGGACTGCCAGCCGTTATTATTTTTCGCTCCTCAGGTTTTTCCACGATACGTACCCGCAGGATGTATCGGACCACGTCTTCCTTGATGCTTTCGATCATGATCTGAAAGGCATCAAAGGCTTCAAATTTATATTCTATCAGAGGATCGCGCTGGGCATAAGCCCGGAGCGAGATCCCATTGCGCAGCTGATCCATGGAATCGATATGATCCATCCATTTGTTGTCTATGATACGCAGCATGATAGCCTTTTCTAATTCCCTCATGGTGTCAGATCCCAGCTCGGCTTCCCGTTTTTCATAGTATTCCAGGGTTTTTTCCTGCAGCATCTCTTTCATTTCTTTCTTGGTCAGCCCTTTGATGTCATCAGGTCTGAATCCGGATTGCGGCAGAATATTCTGATCAATAAAAGATACCAGTCCGGCCCGGTCCCACTCATCGCTGAATTTGATTTCCCCGGCAAAACTATTGACTGCCACATCGATCACGTCTTCTATCATACTGGCTATGGTAGCTTTTAAGTCTTCACCGTTTAACACTTTATTCCGTTCACCATAGATGACTTCCCGCTGCTGATTGATCACATCGTCATATTCAAGGACGTTTTTGCGGATGCTGAAGTTACGGCTTTCCACCTTTTTCTGGGCATTCTCGATGGCCCGGGTAATAATTTTATTTTCGATCGGCATGTCGTCATCCATACCCAGGCGTTCCATAACACCTTCGATGTTAGATGATCCAAACAGTCGCATCAGATCATCTTCCAGTGATACATAGAATCTCGATTCCCCTGGATCTCCCTGCCGGCCGGAACGGCCCCGTAACTGATTGTCGATGCGCCGTGATTCATGCCGCTCTGTCCCTAAGACATATAAGCCTCCAAGGTCCTGGACTCCTTCTCCTAAAACGATGTCGGTTCCGCGCCCAGCCATATTGGTCGCTATGGTTACGGAATCTTTCTGCCCTGCCTGGGCGATGATCTGTGCTTCTTTTTCATGATGCTTGGCGTTTAGCACCTCATGACGGATCCCTTTTTTATGCAATAGACTGCTCAGCTGTTCTGATTTTTCAATAGAAATGGTACCTACCAGTACCGGCTGTCCTTTTTTATGTCTTTCCACGATGTCTTCTACCACTGCAGCAAATTTGCCGTTTTCACTGCGATAAATGAAATCAGCCCGGTCACCCCTGATCATTTCTTTATTGGTCGGAATGGCAATTACGTCCATACCGTAAATCTTACGGAACTCTTCTTCTTCCGTCTTGGCTGTACCCGTCATGCCTGATAATTTCTTATACATGCGGAAATAATTCTGGAAGGTTATCGTTGCCAAAGTCTGTGATTCCTTTTCAATCTTGACCCCTTCTTTGGCTTCAATAGCCTGGTGCAAACCATCGCTGTATCGGCGCCCGAACATTAAACGGCCGGTAAACTCATCGACAATGATGACCTGATCATCTTTAACCACATAATCTTTATCTCTTTTCATCAGGTATTGGGCTTTAAGGCCCTGGTTCAGATGATGGGCGACTTCCATATTTTCAGACAGATTTTCAATGTTAAAATATTTTTCTGCTTTTTTGACCCCATCTTCCGTCAAGGTAACTACATGGGCTTTTTCATCCACCACGTAATCATCCTCCCGGGTGAGCCGCGGTACAAATCTGGCGATATGTGTATAAAGCTCGGTAGGTTTGTCACCTTCACCGGAAATGATAAGCGGTGTACGGGCTTCATCGATCAATATGGAGTCAACTTCATCAACGATTGCATAATAAAGGGGCCGTTGGACTTTATTTGTATTGATCACCACCATATTATCCCGCAGATAATCAAACCCCAGTTCATTATTCGTGGCATACGTAATATCACAATCATAGGCCGCTTTTCTTTCCGGATTGCTTAAACCATGAACGATCAGACCCACCGTTAAACCGCAAAATTCAAAAACCGGTCCCATCCACCCGGCATCACGACTGGCCAGATAGTCATTTACTGTAACGATATGGACCCCCTGCCCTTTTAGTGCATTAAGATAGGCTGCCAAGGTAGCCACTAACGTTTTTCCTTCCCCGGTTTTCATTTCGGCAATTTTGCCTTCATGTAAAACCATTCCGCCGATCAACTGCACATCAAAATGTCTCATCCCCAGTGTACGGCGGGATGCTTCCCGTATAAGTGCGAAAGCTTCCGGTAATATATCGGCAGTACTTTCCTGGTTGGCCAGACGTTCTTTCAACTCTTCTGTTTTGGCGGGGAAGTCCTCATTACGTAATTGGGAGAACTGCTCTTCCATTTCGTTGATTGCTTCAATTCTTTTACGCATTCTTTTTATTTCTTTTTCATTATCATCCAGCAGGTTTTTTAACATATTTTTTATCATTTGTTTTCAACCTCTTTCAAAAAAAGAGGAACCTACAGGTTCCTCATAGAGCTATAACATAATACTTATACTAGCACGTTTTTATAAAGTACTTCAACTAATCAAAATCGGGTTCGATCAGACCGTAGTTACCATCTTTGCGCTTGTATACCACGTTTACTTCATCACTGTCAGCATTAAAGAATACAAAAAAGCTATGACCCAGCAGATTCATCTGCATGATCGCTTCTTCTTCGTCCATAGGTTTTAAAGCAAACTTTTTATTGCGGACCACTTTAAAACTATCAGTATCCAGGTACTGATATTTTTCCAGATTGGCCTGGATATCCTCCCGCAGAGCTTGTTTCAGTCCTGCGCCACGATGATTTTTGTATAATTTGGTCTTATATTTTTCAATTTGTTTTTCCAGTTTTTCTACTACCAGATCAATGGAAGAGTACATATCGTCAGTGGCTTCCTCGCCGCGGAGGATCACTCCGTTTAGCGGAATCGTGACTTCTACTTTATGGCCTTCGCTGCTGACCGATAAAGCTACCTTTGCCTCCTTTACGTTATCAATATACTTCTCCAACTTGGAAAGTCTTTTTGTGGTATACTCCTTTAAAGCGTCTGTAAGTTCAATGTTCTTGCCTCTGATTTCGAATTTCATGCGACCACCCCTTTCCCTGTTGTATATATATTATTTTACATTATAAAAAATAAATCCTGTCAATTTTCTTCGTTACTTCTACAATATTATCGTTGCCATTTTCATTAAACTTCAGACTCCGCCAATAAAAAAACCGGACATACCGCCCGGTTCCTCTGCAAGCTTAATTATTTTTAATTAACAGACCCTTTAAAAGCCACATCCCGTTGCCCACGTAATAACTGATACTTTGGCTGCGCCTGCCTCTAAAAGGGTCTTGGCACATTCCTTACTGGTGGAACCAGTGGTATAAACATCATCCACCAGTAAGATATTTTTACCGCTTATTCGGCGTGAATCGCATGCTTCAAACGCACAAAGCAGATTTTTTTCCCTTTCAGGCTTGCTTAATTCCCTCTGGGATGGAGTTTCCTTTACCCGTCCTAAGATGTCTGCTTCCATTTTTACTTTGATCTTTTTGGCGATCTGACAGGCTAAAAGTTCAGTTTGATTGAAACCCCGCTGCTCCAAATGACCCTTTGAAGCAGGTACGGGAATAATTATATCCAGAGGCCAAAAGCGTTGTTCTGCCAGAACAGCATCAGCCATCATCTGCCCCATCCGCACTGATAGAAAACGTCGTCCCAAAAATTTAAGAACTTTTATCGCAATACGGAACGACTCACTATAAGGCCCAACTGCTCTGGCAATATGAAATGGAGGTTCTTCACTGCTGCAATCAGCACAAAGGAAGTGCGGCCCGTTGATATATTTACCACATTTATCGCAGATCGATGAGCTTTGTTGAAGTTTTTGCATATCTTCTGCACACTGCTCACACCAGGGGCGTTTCGTACCGAATCTGCCTGGTTTCCGGCAGATACTGCAATAATGCTGGGGAAATATTATATCCAGCAATAAATTCTGCATTTACTCTCCTCCCCCCCCGCCAATAATAAAAAATCCTGATGACTTAAAAGAATCGTCTGAAAGCCCCCCTTCTTTCACACGATTTCGATCAGCGGTTCAATTATCGGTCAATTTTTTTAATTATATCATATCACTTGACGAATAACGATTATTCTCCCTGTTTTGCTGTTTAACAGCTTAAATTCTCACTTATGAAAGAATAAACCAGTGAAGGATTCTTTTTTAATATGCTTCTTAATAAAACCTGATTGTGCCGGCAATGTAAAAAATCACACCCGGCTTCAATGATCAACCTGTCGTTTTTTTTTAACCGGGATAGAGCGCGGGCAAGATTTATCTCCAGATTGTCTTCCTCGTTGATCTTTATTTTGACTTCACTGTAATTTTGAAAGGAGTTGTTACTGCCTCCGACTAAATACAGCATAATAACCAACCATACTGTAAAGCAAAGCAGTTTTAGCAGAATAAGCATAAAAAACCTCCTTTCAGGCCTTAACAATATATACTATGCTTACAGGAGGTTAATTGATTACTGGTATAATATTGTTCGCAATCTCATACTTCTTCAACGATTTTATGCCGCAGCGCAAAAACAGCTGCCTGGGTGCGATCTTTTACCCCCAATTTCCGGAAAATACTGGTCAGGTGATTTTTGACCGTCTTTTCACTTATAAACATCGCTTCAGCCATGTCCCGGTTATTGTTGCCTTTCACTAACATTTCCAAAATATCCATTTCTCTTCTGGTAAGATTCAGATTATCGCTTTTTTTGTCAGTGCGCGTCAATTCCTGAACCAAATAACTGGTCACCCGAGGATGGATCACAACTTCGCCAGCTAAGACCCGATGGATAGACTGGATCAGATCACTCCCCAGCACATCCTTAAGCATGTATGCTGATACACCGGCTTTCACTAATTCCAAAACCTCTTCCCCTTCAAAAACTGTTAAAGCGATCACTTTGGCGGAAGGGACTTCTGTTTTGATAACCTGTGTAGCAACTAAACCATTGGTTCCCGGCATGTTTATATCCATCAGAATCAGATCAGGTTTTAACTTACGCGCCATATTAATGGCACCCTGTCCATCACCGACTTCACTGACTATCTCCAGGGTGTTGTCGCTTTCCAACAATTTGCGCAGCCCTTCACGAAACAGGGAATGGTCATCTGCGATCAATACTTTTATCTTCCCCACTTTAGTTCCTCCCCTTCAGCGGAATTCCAATCAATATCTGTGTACCTGCGCCAGGTTTTGACTGTATTGTCATACTTCCTCCCAACAGGTCTACTCTTTCCTGCATACCCGAAATTCCAAAACGATTTTCATTCATTAATGCTCTGTTTGTATCAAAGCCGCTGCCTTGATCTTCGATCAAAATTTCCAATTGTTCCTCGCTCTCTGATAATATGATTTGAATTTTGCTGACCCCGGCATGTTTCCTGCTGTTATTGACCGCCTCCTGGACCAGCCTGAATAAAGCTGTCTGCATATACACAGGGTATATCTGCGGTATGCCCTTGGTACTAAACTCTACGGAGAAAGCGTACTTAGCCTTCATATCAGCAAAAAAATCCTCCAGCACTGACAACAAACTGGTATTTTCACGTACCGGTTTCAAATCAAACAATATCTTCCGCGTTTCATTTAAGCAATCCTGAACGATTTCTCTGATCTGCAGCAATTCCTTCCTGATTTGTTCCGGGTTATCTGACAAAGCCTCCGTAGTCATAAGATCCAGCCGCAGTAAAATAGCTGCCAGGGATTGCGCAGGACCATCATGGATCTCGCGGGCAATTTTCCTTCTTTCGGCCTCCCGGGCTGCAAGTAGTTTTTTTTCTGTTTCCAATTTGTTCGATCCCGCTTCTTTCCATATTTTTGCACCAAATTGGGCCTAAATTGTCTGTATTCATAGAACTTTCGTCGTGCTCCAAAAAAATCCTTCCCGCGATTCATTTTTATCAAATAAAAAAACCCGACAAAAATTGCCGGGCTCAGTTCTATAATTATGGTTTAAAAGTTTAATGCTTTAAGAACTTCTGTGGTTATTCTCTCCAATTCCTTATCATTACTGGTCTCAACGTATAATCTGAATAATGGTTCTGTTCCCGAGGGACGGATCAAAAACCAGCTATCATCTTCCAGGGATACCTTTAATCCTTCTGTCCTGTTTTGTGATACCACCTTATGTCCTGCTATGGATACCGGAGCATAATCATGCATTTGGTTTATTATCTCATCTTTTTTATCGAATTTTACTTTTATATCTACACGCCTGCTTATAGCCGAACCATATTCCAGTGCAAAATCAGTTTTTAAAGCGGAAAAACTCTTACCGGTATAGGCCAGCATTTCTGCTGCTAAAAGGCAAGCGAGGATGCCGTCTTTCTCAGGTATGTGACCAAAAATACTCATTCCTCCGCTTTCTTCACCACCCAGCATGCAACCCTTTTCCCGCAGACATTGTCCAATATATTTAAATCCTACCGGCGTTTCGATGACCCCCAGGCCATTTTTCCTGGCGATACGGTCCAGCATATGAGTAGTGGCCAGAGTACGGGCAATAGGGCCGCGAAAAGTTCTGGTTTTCAGTAGATGGTTTAAAACCAGATAGAGAAATTCGTTTGGAGTCACATACGTTCCTTCCTGATCAATAATGCCAAAGCGGTCTGCATCCCCGTCCAAAGCCAATCCTATATTTGCATTAGATGAAATGACTGCACGCTTTAATGCCTGTAAATTTTCATCCACCGGTTCCGGCAGCGTGCCCCCGAAAAAAGCATCCCGATAATTATTTATAGATTCGACTTCGCAGCCAAATCCGGCTAATATCTTTTCCAGATAACCGATACCTGCTCCGAACATCGGATCAATCACAACTTTTAAGAGGTTCTTTTGAAAGCTGTCTCCCTGCAAAATGGAATCAAGGTGTTTAATGTAAAGCTCATCCACATTGATTTCTTCGAAAATGGCAAAACTCCTGGCTTCATCAATATCCAATTCATAAATTTTACCACCCTCTATGATCCGCTCAACTTCTCTTTCTATGGCATCGGTCACTTCAGGCAAGGCCGGTCCTGCATATTCAGGAATATATTTTATACCGTTATATTCAGGCGGGTTATGACTGGCCGTTATCATCAATGCGCCCCCAGCATTTTGAGCCTGAACAGCATAGGCTGTCACCGGCGTTGGGGATACCTTGTCCAAAAAGAACACTTTGATGCCATTGCCCGACATGACCCGGGCACATTCTCTGGCAAAGTCCCTGGACATAAAGCGATTATCATAGCCGATCACGATACCTTTTTTGGCTAGTTGTTGATTGAGCATGTAACTGGCGATTCCCTGGGCCACAATACCGCAGTTGGCAAAGGTAAAGTCTTTTGCGATGATCGCCCGCCAGCCATCAGTACCAAATTTGATCATTCCCATCCATTCCTTCCTGGGCACTCAAAAGATTTGTGCTTATCATCATGCAATGATTATCTAAGAAATTATAAATCCGTCTACTTTACCAGCAAAAATCAATTGTCAGAACCGATCCTGACATATAAAAATTCTGTGATTACCTTGACGATCCGCTGGGCAGCTTTACCGTCTCCATAGGGGTTGATGGCCATTGCCATCTTATCATATTCAGCCTGATTGCTTAGCAAAAGCTTGGCTTCCTTAATGATTGCCTGCCGATTGGTGCCAACCAGTTTGACCGTACCGGCTTTTACTGCTTCAGGACGTTCGGTCGTATCACGTAAAACCAGGACTGGTTTACCTAATGAAGGTGCTTCCTCCTGTAAACCACCGGAATCCGTCAGAATCAGATAAGACTTCCGCATAAGGTTGGCGAATGGTTCGTAATCCAGGGGATCGATCAAATGGAAGCGTTCCCTGCCGCCAAGCATCTCCATAGCCAGGTCTTTCACGATCGGATTTCTGTGCACTGGAAAAATTACCTCAACATCCTTAAAATCATCAGCTAGTTCAATCAGAGCATTATAGATATCCCGCATACGGCTGCCCCAGTTTTCGCGGCGGTGCGTAGTCACCAGCAGCAGTCGCCGGCTAAAATCAATGGCTGGGAAATCGGCCGGGAATTGATAATCGGGATGGACGGTATCCAGCAGAGCGTCAATAACAGTGTTGCCGGTCACCCAAATTTTAAAAGCTGCAACTGATTCCAACAGCAGATTTTCCCGGGCAGTATCGGTAGGGGCAAAATGTAACTCTGCCAAACGACCGGTAAGGGTCCGATTCATCTCCTCAGGAAAAGGAGAATATTTATTACGGGTACGAAGTCCTGCTTCCACATGACCGACCGGAATTCTTTCGTAAAAGGATGCCAGGGCGGCTACGAAAGTTGTGGTGGTATCACCATGGACCAGCACCAAATCAGGCTTTTCTTTCATCAAAATATCCCGCAGTCCATTAAGGACTCCGGTCGTGATACTATATAGATCCTGCTGCTTCTGCATCAAATTCAAATCATAGTCCGGTA
>CAZNPR010000017.1:28232-33691 GCA_964574965.1 uncultured Syntrophomonas sp.
TTGATGGCCACAACACCACCCGCCGGCTTCTTGGTAACAGGATCCCAAAAGTTTAATGTAACAATGCTTTTTTCTCCTTTGGTCACCTTGTCAGTGATGGCAGTGACCAGGTATTTATTGCCGGGATGCTGATCGCTGATCTGCTGCCAGCCTTCCATCAGCGTTGTGAGCTTGTAATGGGAGGTTTTTAATTTATAGTCACTTAAGGACGCCGAACTGTAAACCACAACTTCCCAGGTACCGGGCTCTGGGTTCGCATATTCCAAAGAAACAGAATCCTGAACCTGGACTTCCCCAACTCCGGCATAAGAACTGGTCTGCGTATTCTGCCCCGGTGAGATCACATGCAGACGCGCACGTCCTTTGTCTCCCACATCCAGCTTAAAGTTTAGCTTCTCGGTCTCAGCCGGTACATAGAAATAATATCTTTGCATCTGCCCGGCAGGCAGCTGATCTTCCACTGAGTAAGAATAATTTTCAGCCTTCTGCAATTCCAACGGTACCACCAGTGTCTGTAAGACTGATATGTCATACCCGGGAGTTTCCACATCATCCAGCAGGATCAGATCACCATATAAGCCAGGGTCATGTAACCGGTCGTAGGAAATTTTTATATTTCGATAACCATGGCTGGGCAGTTGGATCGTATATTGCTCAGGTCTGATCCAGGATGACAATCCACCGGCAGCCATGTTGTAGTTCTTATCGCTGTTATTGTAAACCGTCAGCCATAATTCAGCCGGCTGCAAATACCTTGAATATAAACTGTTGCTATAGCCATGATCAGGGCTGTATTGACTGGTTTCATAAGGGATGATCTCTTTTTCGCCCTTTTGCAGCTGCTCCCAGGCATTGAGTATATTTACGGCTCCCATTCCTTGTTCCGCGGTGCTGAAGGAATCAATCCGCTCCGCCCCCTCCAGTATGGCGTAATAAACGGATTGGGTATCGTAACGGTATAGATCCTGACTGAGTGCACAGGTAAGCAGTGCAGCCAGGCCGGCAACATGCGGGGCAGCTATGCTGGTTCCTTCGATCAGCCGGTAATTCTGCCCGCCCCAGAGTGGATAGGTGGATATAACACTGCCGGGAGCGATGACTGCCGGAGCCATATTCCCATTACTGGCCGGACCGGAGGAGCTGAAATACCACATGGTCGGCCCGGCAACTGACCAGCCATAATCATTCCTCCACATAACCGGTGTTGCATACGCACCTACGCTGATAACATTTTTAAGGGCTGCTGTATTGGCCACGGTTTCGATACCCGGTCCTTGATTGCCTACCGCCATACAGATTATGAGGCCGTACTCCTTCAGCATTTCTTCTGCTAGTTTACTTAACCGTATACTTTCCTCAGGGGTCAAACGATATTGCCCCATACTTATAACAGCTGTTTTAGCCCCCCTTTCAGCTGCCAGCCGAACCGCTTCCTCCAGCTTGCCGAGTGAGGCAACTCCCATACTGTCAGAAACTTTGATAGGCAGAAGCTGTGCCCCCGGTGCTACTCCCTTGATTTTCCCATTGGCAGCTACGATCCCTGCTACTTGGGTTCCATGTCCCAGGCTATCGAAGGTCAGCTTGATATAGGTTCCTTCACTGGATATTGCACTTAAAACCAGATTCAGCTTTTTATCATCTTTACTCTTGATCGCAGCAAACTGATGCAAATAACTATACTTCTTGATGGCGATTTCATCATTGAATTGATAGTCCTGGTCAGTATCGATAAAAGCAGTATCAAACTGTTCATCGTATTTACTGGCAGTTACGATCACCAAAACATCTCCGGCCCCACCATCAAAGCTTACAGGCAGGGACGGAAGTTTAAAAAAGCCGTAACGGTAGTTTTCAGCGTTGTTCGGTATACTGCTGACATCTATTCTATGTCCATCGACAGTTATGTATTTACCGTCCTTTAATGCAGTCTCTTTTAACACTATTTTTCCCTGATCAGTCAAGTCGATAACATCCAATATTTTTTGAAAGCCCTCACTGGTTTTTTGTAAATCAGCATGACCCGGATCGATCCCGCTATCAATTACCGCTACCAATTGTCCCCGGCCGGTTATATGATAATCTTCTGTAAATTGATTGACACCCATTGCTTCTTTGGTTTTATAAAGGCTTTGGGCAATATCTTCCGCTGAATATTGCATCGTTTCGGCGGTAATATTTTCCTCCAGCGGCACTAAACCGCCTGATGCATTTTGCGCAGCGGATTTAATGGTTGGTAAACTGGCCAGGGACAAGCTGACATTATTGGCCGGCAGCTTGTCGACCAGTGATAAATACGCTAATTCTCCCTGTGAATTCACATTCATATAGACTTTAGCAGGCAGCTTTAATTCGCTCACTGGTTGATTGGTGCTTTTTTGATAGACCTGGATCATTTCCGATAAAGAAAAAATTTCTGTTTTGCCGTTAATTAAAACCTTGGCTTCTCTTGACGGCAGATCAAATTTTAGAATCTGCCCAAAGAAGTGAAATTTTTGCCCTTTGATCCCTAATAAATTTTCCAGCAATACCGATACTTCAGCACGGGTGACTTCCTGCCGGGGACGAAAACTATTATCGGGATAGCCGCTGATCAAACCAATCTCCAATGCAGTATTCACACTGTTTAAAGCCCAATCAGAGATCTCCTCCTGGTCAGTGAATAAAGCAGCTGACTCGGTATTTTCTCCCGGGTCCAGGCTATTGACGATCATGGTGACTGCCTCTTCTCGAGTCACGTGTGCTTCTGGATGAAAATAATTTTTTTCATCACCATGGGCAATATCCAGTTCACGAGCTAACTCGATATAACCTTTGCCCCACACCTCACTGGTATCATTATAAGAAGACTCACCCTTTTGCAGTTGTATCGCATCTTCGCTTCTGCCCAGAACTCTGATGATCAATGAAATCAATTCCTGGCGTGAAACGAAATCCTCAGGACGATACAAGCCGTCCGGATAACCTGAAATCAACTGCCGGCTCTGTAATAAATCGATATGCGATTGTGCCCAGTGTCCGCGCGTATCCGGAAATGCTCCCAACGCCGGCTGGGCAATCATGATAATAAAAGAAAAAATGCATGCCAGAGTAACGAATATGTAAGATCTTCTTTTCATATGTTCCGCCTTAGATAGGTATTTTAATAATCTACAATAGCTTGAACTTTCCCATTGCTTGAATCAGATCAAGGTTTGATCCCGTTGAAAATGATGTCCGTTATTTGCTGCGCGGTCGTTGCAGGATCAATGACTTCAGCATCAATAGCAATAGGCGCCCAAAAGGATGCGAAGGTGGCCATTATAAGGTAAGTCAATAACTGCGCATCTAACTTCCGAACTTCACCATTAGCTATACCCTGATTGATTAATTCTGTCATCAGTAATTGTTTTTCTTTACGTATTTTATTGCCCCATTCTTTCAATTCTTCGTCCATGATTTCCACGTCCCAAAAGACAATTCGCGTTAAATCCTTATTTTCTATACAAAACCGCAAATGTCCTGTAAGTAATATCTGGATACGTTCCTTGAAAGGCAATGCGTTGAGGTCCTTGGTAGCAAGGGTTTCATAATAGGAATTAACGCTGACTGACATTATTTCCTGAAAAAGATGGCTTTTACTGCTAAAATATTCATAAATCGTTCCTTTGCCAATACCGGCAGCTACAGCTATTTCCTCCATACGGGCATCATGAAAGCCTTTTTGGGAGAAAACCTTGAGCCCAGCCTCGATGATAGCCTTTCTTTTGCCGCTCTTACTGTTTGTTTCCATGATTTTCACCTTTCTTGCGATCTTATTTAAAAATAAAGCGGAGAATTTCTCCTCCGCTAAAGGACTTCAACGATTATACCTCTACGGTTTTCTCCTGCTCTTTTGCTTTGTTCAACCTCCGGCTGATTTTTTGCCCCAGGTCATCGAAGATACTATAGACCACCGGTACTAAAAGCAACGTGATAAAGGTCGATACGATCAGGCCTCCAACGACAACGGTTGCCAGCGGAGCGGTCATTTCCCCGCCTTCACCCAGTCCGAAAGCCATTGGCAACATAGCTAAAATGGTAGTCAGGGCTGTCATTAAGATCGGCCGCAGTCTGACCCGGCCTGCTTCGATGATGGCTTCATCGCGCTCCATACCTCTTTCCCGGAGTTTGTTAAGATAATCCACCAGGATGATCGCATTGGACACAACAATCCCGACTAACATGATCAATCCAATGAAGGCGGTCACACTTAGCGTTCTGCCAGTTAGAAGCAGGCCAAAAATGACGCCTATAATAGCGGTAGGTACGGAGAACATTATGATGAAGGGACTGAAAAACGATTCATACTGGATAGCCATGACTGCATATACCAGCAAAATAGCCAACAGCAATGCAACCGCCAGACTGCCGAAACTTTCCATCATCTGTTCATTCTGTCCGGTATACTCCACGGTATAACCAGCCGGCAAGTTAAGCTTTTCAACTTCTGCCTTGATATCAGTAATAACACTGTTCAGGTCACGATTTAATAAACTGCCGGTTATCGAAGCATACCGAACCTGATCAACACGGTTTATGGAAACCGGTCCCTGGGCCATGTCAAAGGTGGCGATCTGAGATAGTTTAACCACCGCTCCGCCCGGTGACAGGAAGGTAAGATTGCTTAAATGATTGAGATTTTTATTCCCTTCGGGTATATACCGGACCCTTACATCCACTTCGCTGCCTTCCACTTTATAGGTAGTTGTAACCGAACCTTCCATGGCATTCTTTATTGATGAGGCAACCTGCACTGGAGTCAGGCCATAGCTTGCTGCTCGCTGCCTGTCGATCCTGATCTGCATTTCCGGGCTTCCATCCGTCAGAGAAGCCACTACTTCACGTGTACCTGGTACTTTGCGAACCAGCTCGGAAAGTTGATTGGATAAATCTTTCAGGACTTCCAGGTCATCGCCTCTTATCTGTACGTTGATCTCATCTCCGGAAGACATCATGCTCATAATATCATAAACATTGACTTCTATCTTGGCTCCTGGGATATCCTTAAAGGCCAGTCTCATTTCCTCGGTCATATCCTCGACGGAAATATCCCGCTCATTTTTGGGCACCAATTTGACATAAAAGGTGGAAGTATCACTAAGACCACCGCTATCCATCATCGTGGTACCGGAAGCCCCTACACTGGCAAAAATCGTTTCCACTTCCGGGAAACTACGCAGTTTATCTTCTACCTGGCGGGAGACCTCATCCGTCGCTTCCAGTTTGCTCCCTTTATCCGTCTCAACGCTCACTGATATTTCCCCGGAATCAGAAGAAGGCATAAATTCAGCACCCACCAGGGGGATGCAGGCGAGCGCAGCGATCATCAATACGGTTACCGTAATGATTACTGCTCGTCTTCTGCTTAGAGCCTTTTTTAATACTTCCTTATATTTTTCCCCCAGATTATCCAGCCAGCTTCCAAAACGGTTGGTAGCCCG
>CAZNPR010000018.1:0-33028 GCA_964574965.1 uncultured Syntrophomonas sp.
GGTTTTTTATTTTTCAAAGACCATTTCATGCACTACAGGAATGCTCACGCCTCACCAAGTAAGTTGGACAGGGTTCAATAAACAAGTATGAAATAAGCAGCGGGCAGGTGATCTACCTGCCCTTTTCATATTTTCTTTTTCAGCATCATATGCAATAATTAGTTTTGCTATATAAACATGAGGGAGAAACCACCGTTGAATAAATACCAAAATAGCCAATCGGTTTCGGGGATTTTAATGGCCATTGGCGCCTATTTTTTATGGGGGATCCTGCCCGTCTACTGGAAACTGCTGCAGACTGTATCACCCCTTGAAATATTGGCTCACCGGATTATCTGGTGTTTATTGTTCTTATTGATCATTCTGTTTTTATCCAAAAACATAGCGGCCGCTAAAGATGAAGTATCCCGTATCATAAAACACCCTTCAAAAGCAGTAGGGGTCATTTTGGCTGCCCTTTTCCTGACAGTCAATTGGTACAGCTATATTTGGGCAGTAAATAACGATCTGGTCATCCAGGCCAGCCTTGGCTATTATATCAATCCTCTGATCAGTGTATTGATGGGAGTAGTTGTCCTGAAAGAAAAGTTGTCTAAATGGCAAATAATCGCTTGCGTGCTGGCCTTCTGCGGTGTGACTCTTTTGACTGTGAATTATGGAACTGTTCCCTGGATAGCTTTGATCATTGCGTTCAGCTTTGCCCTTTACGGCCTGACTAAAAAGATCATCAATATTGAACCCGTCACCGGCCTGATTCTGGAAAGCAGCATTATGTCGATATTCGCGCTGATATATTTGTTTAATTTGCATAGCCATCATCTTGGTGCTTTTGGCAATGCTGAAATATCCATTACCTTATTGCTTTTAGGGGCTGGTATTGTCACTTCCGTGCCGCTGATTCTGTTTTCCCGGGCAGTAAATCGTTTATCCTTATCATTAATGGGGTTTTTACAATATATCAACCCTACATTCAGTTTACTGCTGGGAATCTTTATCTTTCATGAGACCTTTTCCTTTACGCATTTAACAGCCTTTTCGATCATATGGACGGGTTTATTGTTATTTTCATTGGCCAGCTATAAAAATTCCTCACCGGCTTGATCCCTTCATCTAAGTTACGGGTGACTCCAAAAGCCAGCCTTACAGCTTCTTTTCTTGTTTTCAAATAGTTTCGATGCTTTTTCCTATTATTTCTTTCTGCTCATGACTTTTACTATTTCCCCTCATAAGACCTTTCTATGGAATAATTTACATTTACCATCGCTCAGCTTTGATACGTCTAGGATAAGTTCCCATCATTATGGGAATTTGGTTGCCACATTATGTCACTTTATGAATAAACAAGATTTATATGGTATATATTGCTAGCCATTTTGAAAAGGATGATAATATATCTTGTCGAATAATGGTTTTTAATTACTTTTTTGCAAATATAAATTATTACAAGGGAGGAATGTAAAATAATGAAAAAAGTAAGTCACAATACATATTGTTTCATCGTTTCCTTTTTATCTGCAATCATGATCCTGAGCGCGGTTTTCGTTCTTCCGTCCGAAGTTGAAGCTGCGACCCAGCCGCAAATCATCAAAGAAGTAGTAGCCAGCAGTTCCATCAATTCAACTGATATCTATATAATTGATTCCGGGAGACCCGGTCCCGTGGTCATGATCACGGGAGGGGTCCATGGCAATGAGACTGCCGGTTATAAAGCAGCTAATAAATATACCGGCCTAAAGATAAAAAAAGGCAAGCTGCTGGTACTGCCGGAAGCCAATAAGAATGCCGTAGAAATCAATAGAAGAACAGCTGAGGGCGGCAGTGACTTGAACCGTTCATTTCCGCAGACCAGATCCGAGAGCGCAGACTCGATCCTGGCCAGATCCATATATAAAATAGTAAAAGACTATGATGTTGATTGGTTGATGGACATGCATGAAGGAGCTGATTACTACAAAAACACCAAAACCGATTCAGTAGGACAGACTCTGATATATTATCCGTCCCAGGAAATGACGCCGATGGCTAAAAGTATTGTAAATACAGTAAATAAATCTATTTTAAAATCATATTATTACAAGTTTAGCCTGCTTAAATACCCGGCCAAGGGCAGCCTGGCCAGAAGCAGTGCACAATTCCTGGGAGTCAATGGTTTTATATTTGAAACTTCCCAGAAGCAAACCCTGAGCACCAGAATAAATCAGCAATGTATCGCTGTCGATACACTATTGAAGCAATTAGGTATGTTATAAGCAAAATAACTGGCCTGGGGCGTTCCTCAGGCTGGTTATTCTTTTTTATCAATACAGCTTGTCATGCTTTTCTCAGGCTGTTTATTCTTCTTCCATAATGGTAGTGATCTGGCTGGCAAATTGATACAAAGGGATGGCCAACGCATGATATTCGGTTGCTTCATCAGTTTCAATATCCCGGTGGGCGAAAACGATTCCCACTGCATGGCCTTCGGCGTTGATCACCGGGCTACCGCTGCTGCCTTTTTTGACAGGGGCCTGAATTTCAAAAATGAAATAATCGTTATATTGATAATAGGAACCGAGCCTTCCCCGGACAGCGATTTGCCTGTAACCCAATGGATTGCCAATGATGGTAAACAATAATTCATCATCTCGTATTTTCTGCAGCTCCAGCGGCAAGCAAGGCAGATCCTGACTGTTTAATTTGATTATAACAATATCCGCATCATTGATCTGTTTCACATCATTGCTGTAAAATGACTTTCCGTCAGGAAAAATTACTTTGATACTGCTGGCGTTTTGCACCACATGAAAATTGGTGACGATCAAACCGTCTGCTGCAATATTGAACCCTGTGCCGTTTTTGTTTTTCCCCTCTTCCCCTTTGGCTTCCACCGAAACGATTGCCGGAATACTTTGCTTTACAATTTCTTCTTCTTTCAACTGTTTGTTTTGGGTAAGAAAACTCAAGTCGCTGAAAAAGACTCCAAATTGGGGAAAAGACCAGATAATAAAAGCAACCAGGATCACCAGCGCGGTGAGTGACAATAATTTTCTTTTCAAGCGCGGCGGCTGGTATTCGTTTTCCTCTTCAACATCGGCCCAGACAATATTCTCTTCCTCTGATCGCTGGTCATCATCGTGATATTTCATGATCCCTCCGAAAAATATAAGCTAACAACATTATAAAGGTTAAATCCTTTCCTGGCATGAAAAGATTGAGACCCGGTCTGCGTATGCAGACCGGGTCAAATAATAGCTTATCATCTTTGAAGACTGGTTTAAACCAATTTACGGATTGTTTCATCCCGGTCACCAGGAAGATAATCAATGATCGGAACTTCTATCATAGCATAGGCGCCCGGCTTTTGCTTCAAGCCAGCCCGCGCGGAAGCCAGCATGATCTGGGCAGTCAAAGCAGGATTATTGATGCTCATAGTAAGGCTCATGGTTTGATTTTGTGCGGAACTGGAGACCCCTTTTCTCAGCATTAAAACACCATGGCCCATATCGATAAGATCATCGATATTATCCACCGCGATCACCGTAGTATCATCATGTGCGAAGTAGGCATCGGCTTTTAAGCTGGCGGTGATCTCTTCTAAAGTATGTCCGGCTTCAATCTCAATGTAAACGATCCTTTTGTGAATTCCGGCCCCTTGCGGCATGGTCATGGAAAGAGCATCCTTAACGCCTGGTATAGCCCGGGCTGCAACCGAGTGGCCCATGCTCATTCCGGGGCCAAAGTTGGTATAGGTTATTCCCTGGGGAGCCATAAATTCAAACATACATCTGACCATCGAATCGGTACCTGGATCCCATCCGGCCGAAATAATACTTACGGAACCATGCTTTTTGGCAATAGCATCTGCTTCTTTGCGGTAAACCGCTAATTGACCGTGTATATCATAGCTGTCGACAGTATTGATGCCCAAGGCTAAAATTTCTTTAGCAGCTGGTGGAACCAACCGGGTCGGCAGACATAAAAGTGCGGCTTTGATGTCAGATAATTCTTGTATATTCTCAACGACCGGGATGTTTAAATGTTTGGTTTCATGAAGTTTTGTGCTGGCGGAGGTCCTGACCAACCCGCCGACTTCAAAATCCGGGGATGCTTCCACTGCTTTGATAGCATATTTTCCAATATTTCCATAACCAACGATTGCGACTTTGTGCTTTTGCTCCATGGTGTGGCTCCCTTCCTCATAACGTAATAATATTTATCTGTTTAAAAGTATACGATAAATCCTGTCGGGGTCAATTACCAGGTCAAAAGAATACAGTATTATTCTGCCTTGAGCAGCTGCAGAAAATGTGTCAGGATCAGTGCGGTCAGCCCCCAAACGATGGTATCCTCATACTGATAAAATAGCTGCGGGTATTTGATCTTCCTGAACGGATAATCATGTCCCTGGGGAATAAGGTGGAAAGGGAAATCCTCGTTGGTTTGTAAACTTATCATCAATTGATGGATCTGCGGCGGATGATGTAAGAGATGTTCCAGGGGAATAGGTATAACTTCTTCCACTTCATTATAGTTGATATTCACTGCTGTATGAATAAAGGCGGCAAAGGGATAAATGATCGCATTGAAAGGACTGACCACGATATCCAGCGGGCAAATTACTTCGATGTCCTTGTTTTGCAGTCCCAGTTCCTCACAAGTTTCCCGGATAGCAGCCTCCATTGGACTTTGATCGCCCGCTTCAATTCTCCCGCCGGGAAAACATATTTCACCCGGTTGATGATTGAGCGACATGGAGCGTTTCTCAAAGAGTACAAACAGTGTATCTTCTTTTTTTATCAACGGAAGGATCACTGCCGAATTAACCATTCTCTTGTGGTTCATGATACCAGCCTGGCGTGAGACCATCTGTCTTATTTTCGCGTCATCCAACAAACCTATTCTCCTCAAATAATGATCACTTGCTTTTTATATGATAAAACATCCCATTAAAAAAGCAAGGATGCACAGCAAAATTATTTGCCATGCATCATGATTGGATCACGCATAGGAAAGGTTTTCGGTATCTACTGCCACCTGCCATTTCTCCCCTTGATTGTCATCGATCTTACCTTGTGGGTCTTTAAAATAAAAATTCAAGCTATCAGATGCATTGATGGTAAATTGTGTTTCAAAACCTTTGGAATTTTTGGCCATGATGAACTCCTGTTGATTAAAGGGGTCTTCTTTGAAACCATAACCAACACATAAAATGATTTCATCAGCTCTTTGTCCCGCCAGCATTCCATTATATTTAATTTTCACATCATTTCCCAGGGAAGGCGGGATGGGATCGATATAGACGCCACCCGGCAAATCGGTTCCTGCCATGATAATCCTCCTTTTTTATCGTTATTAATGTTTGGTTTTAGTATCTTCTTGCACAGGGTCTGTTATTCAAATTGGAGTAATAATAAACAGCAAAAAAGCTGTTTAAGTAATCCACTCTTAAACAGCTTGATGGTCAAACAGCAAAACAGTATTTCTTTACTTTATTTTTGGGACCTTAAAATTACTGACCATTAACAAAGCCAGGGCAAATACTGCCAGTAAGACGATTACCGGATCGAGATAAGCGGCAAACAAAGAAACCACTGCCAGCAGCATACCGTTCAAAGTAATGGGGACACCGAGAAAGTATTCTTTGATGTTTAAAATATTGAACCGGGCTAACCTTAATGCACCACAAACAATAAGTAATATCACTGCCAGTGTGCCCAGTATTTCAAAAGGTTGAGCCAAGACCTGAGTGTAAAGCAATATCGCCGGTGCCACACCAAAAGAAACCAGATCGCAGAGTGAATCAAGTTCTTTGCCCATTTCTGATTCAGCATTCAGCTTTCTGGCTACCCTGCCATCCAGACTGTCCATTACCACTGCCAGCAGAATCAGAATGGCTGCGATTTGGTAATTATGATCAAGGGTAAATACCAGGGACAATGATCCTAAAATGATATTTAATAATGTCACAACATTGGCAACGGTTCTAGTCATTAAATTGCGCAATAATCGTCTCGCCTCCTCGTATTCTTTGACCTGTTTTCACCATAATTTCTGCATTTACCGGTAAATATATTTCTGTACAGGAGCCAAAACGAATCATGCCCAAATGTTGTCCAGTCATTACCGAGTCGCCGGTCGTGACCCATGATATGATGCGGCGGGCTATAAAGCCCGTTATTTGAACAACCAGTACTTTTCCGAATGCGGTTTCCAAACCGGTGGAATTGGAAACATTATAATCCTTGGCGTTGTTGCTGTAAGCCGGGTGAAAACGAAAGCCTTTTTTATTAGTATATGTTACTGTTCCGCTTATTGGCACTCTGTTTACATGAACATTGAACAAGCTTAGAAAAATAGTGATACAGATCGCTTCATCCTTGATGAATTCATCCTCATAAACTTTCCTGATCGACTGGATCTTGCCGTCCGCAGGAGCAACCACAGCATGTTCAGCTGCGTCGGATTGCCGGCGGGGATTACGAAAAAAATAGATACAAAACAATGTGATTATAAGAAACAGCCAAGGTAATTTTTCCAGGGAAGATATATACAAAATAATCGTTAAAATAGCAAAAAAAGCGATGATTGACCAACCTTCTTTTGCAATTAAATTATTATGCAGCACCTGACCCCCCAAACTTATGATTTTTTATATAAAATAACCTAAAAAATCCTATCCATAATATTATATAGTATTTATGATTTTGAATCTATCGTTAAGTGAGAACCTCTGCCGGTATTTTATCCGGGTACAGCCCTATTTTTACCATTAGTCGACCGGTTCATCAAAGGTGATCCTGGCTGTTTCCGCCTTTTTCCCCGGAATTTTATAAATAAACAGCAGCGGGACCATTTCTGTTGAAGGCTTATAGGATCCATCCAGGAACAGATATTCCAGATGCACCAGGCGGCGGATCTCCCGAGGAGTTCGGCCCAGAATATCAGGAAGCAGTCTGGCGATAAAGGATGGGTCTTTCAAGCAGGCATAGAGCACTTCATTTACATCATCGGGATTATGGCTGGTTAAAACGGCTGGCAGATTACGCTCCCGATTGTTAATAAAATAATCCAATTTGAGCAATTCATCCAGATGCCTGTCTGCTCCCTGCTCCTGCCGGATAAATTCAAACAATAATGTATATTCCGCTTCCCTTTTATGCCCGCAGCGGAAAAAGCTCTGCTCGTCCAAGAAGTCGGCGAATCGTTCCCAAAAAGCAAAAGCGTCCCCCTGATAGCAATGGGCAATTGTATAGCTAAGAAAATTACTTACCATACCCGTATTATAATAGCGGCTGATCAGATCCTCGATCTGTGAAAGCTTCAGCAGTTCCGGGTAAGTAATATATTGATTTGCCAGCACCTGATAAGGCGGTTTTGTTTCAAACTTGTATCCGTGTTCCTGGCTCCGATCCCGAAGTAAAGAACCTTTCAGCAATTTCAAAAATCCCAGTTGAATAACATCCGGTTTCAGATCATAAACCTGATCAAAGGATGTTTTGAATTGGTTGTAATCTTCATACGGGAGTCCGGCGATCAGGTCCAAATGAATATGGATATTTCCGTATTGTGTCAGTTGTGCAATATTGGAGCTTTGTTTTTGCCAGTTACGATCTCGATTGACGGCGGCTAACGCTGGCGGAAAAGTTGACTGGATGCCGATTTCAAAATCAAACATCCCGGTCGGGACTTCACGCAGGAACAACAGCATCTCCGGGGACAAAAGCGCTGCATCTATTTCACAGTGAAATTTGGTGATGTGATTATTTTGGATAATAAAGGCCATAATTTCCTTCGCCCGTTTTTCATCGGCATTAAAAGTGCGGTCAACCAATTTTACTGCCGGCAGCCGGTTGTCCATCAAGTACTTAAGATCCCTTTTTACTCTTTCCAGGCTGAAATATCTGACTCCCTTTATGGTGGAGGAGAGGCAATAAGAGCAATTAAAGGGGCATCCGCGGCTGGTTTCATAATAAACTGTCCGGTTTTTATAACGGGCGAGCTCATTTTCATAGGGAAACGGAATGGTATCCAGATCATCGATCAGCGGCCGGTCATCATTCACAACCATCGAGTTTTCCCGATAAGTGATCCCGGAAGTATTTCTCGGGCTGATCTGCTGCCTGATACTGTGCAGCAGTTCAAGCAAAGCTGCTTCTCCTTCGCCGCGAATCACACAATAGATGGCCGGGTTTTCATTGAGGAAAGCTTCTGCATCATAAGATACTTCCGGTCCTCCGGCAATGATCGTGACGGCTGGCATGATCTGCTTGAGATCTGCGCAAAGAATTTTGACTATTTCGATGTTCCAGATATAGCAGGAAAAGCAGATCACATCCGGCTGGCATGAATAGATATCTGCTAAAATGTTAGCGGTTGGTTCATTGATCGTGTATTCCCTGATTTGTATATCAGCAAAATCAGTCTGACAATAGGCTTTCAGATAGGCCAAGGCCAAAGAAGAATGAATAAATTTAGCATTAAGAGTCGTCAGCAGGATCTTCATCTTCTACCCCAATTCATTGAAACGTTTACTCTTCTCCTACTACCCGGATCTCTGTGTGCAGATCGACCTTGAATCTTTGTTTGACCTGCTCCTGGATATAGGTGATCAAATTTAAAACGTCATCTGCAGTGGCATTGCCAGTATTCACAATAAAACCGGCATGTTTTTCTGAAACCTGGGCACCGCCGATGGCAAATCCTTTCAACCTCAGCTGTTCCAGCATCGGTCCAACATAAAAACCATCCGGCCGCCGGAAGGTACTGCCGGCACTGGGCATCTCAAGCGGCTGCTTCTGCTGCCGCTGCTGGCGCAGTTCAGCCATGCGGCTTTTTATAGTTTCGCGATCACCGGGTGTCAGCTGCAAGCGTACCGCAATAACGATCAGAGCGCGATCCTGTAAGATGGTTCGGCGGTAACCGAATTGAAGATCCTGATGGCACAAGGTGGTAAGCTCCCCTTGCTCGTCAACCACTGTGACTTCTGAAATAATATCTTTCATTTCTCCGTTATAGGCGCCGGCATTCATCACCACAGCCCCGCCTAAACTGCCGGGGATACCTTCGGCAAATTCCAGGCCGCTTAAGCCATGATCCGCCGCGGTCGAAGCCAGCGCAGCTAAACTGATGCCTGCTTCTGCCATGATATCATTGCCCTCTACGGTTACTTTATCCAGCCCGGAACCGATTTTTACCGCTACACCCCGGATCCCTTTTTCCCGTACCAGTAAATTGCTGCCCAGGCCAAAGATAAATAACGGCACCAGCTGCTTCCTGCACCAGATCGCTGCCCTGGTCACTTGCTCCCTGTCCCTGGGAAATATCATCAGATCAACCGGGCCGCCAATTTGAAATGTGGTGTGGTCTTTCATCGGCTCATTGAATTTCATGATTTCAGCCGGTAAGATATTGAGCAGTTCTGTATACATAAATAACCCCTTTTGGTTTTACCTTAGTTTATTGTTCCCCGCAGGTCATTATTCCATATGCTATTGATTATATCGTATCATTCAAGGTTTTTTAAATGACATCTTCGTTTTATGCTATAATAGCAAAGAATTGTAAAATTGACTATTTCCATTTAAGGGAGTGGGAAATGATGGATGCCGCCAGCATAAGAAAAGACTTACTCAATTTGTTGGGAAAAGAAAAAGTAATCTCGGAAGAATTGGATCTGATGTATTATTCCTATGACAGTTCCTTTTTGACCCAGCTGAAACCGGAAAACCCATGGGCAGTGGTTTTACCTGCAACGACTTCTGATGTGCAGGCAGTGATGAAATATGCCTATGAAAACCAGATCGATGTAATTCCCCGCGGTGCAGGAACCGGTGAGACCGGCGGTTGTGTTGCCTTAAAGGGGGGGATCGTGCTTGATTTGTCCAACTTTAATGAAATCGTGGAAATCGATCAAAAGAACATGCAGGTCATCGTCAGGCCCGGAGTGGTCCATGCAGAACTGAACAAACGCCTGGCAGAATACAATCTGTTTTTCCCCCCTGATCCCGGCAGCAGTCTTATGTGCACTGTAGGAGGAATGGTTGCCAATAATGCCAGCGGTCTTAGGGCTGTGAAATATGGCTGTACGGAACAATATGTACTGGGGTTGGAAATCGTTTTACCCAATGGAGAACTGATTTATGCCGGCGGGATCAAAGCCAGGACATTAAAAAATGTTTCCGGCTTGAACCTGACCAAATTAATGGTAGGTTCTGAAGGGGTGTTAGGAGTCATTACCCAGATACGCCTTCGCTGCTGGCCCAAACCTAAAGCCCGTGGTATAGCCATGGCGGTCTTCGATTCCCTGGATGATGCACCCGCAACAGTATTGGAAATTTATCAGGCGGGGATCATGCCGTCGGGAATGGAAATATTGGATAGTTCCGCTATCGGCGCGGTAAATATGTATAAACCAGAAATTAATTTACCGGACGCGGAAGCCATTTTACTTTTCGAAGTCGATGGCAATCCCCCATCCGTAGAATATGAAGGCAATGTCATCCAGGAAGTTGCTGGCCGCAGGGCCAGAAAGGTAGAATGGTCCACCGAACC
This sequence comes from uncultured Syntrophomonas sp., assembly GCA_964574965.1. Taxonomy (GTDB): domain Bacteria; phylum Bacillota; class Syntrophomonadia; order Syntrophomonadales; family Syntrophomonadaceae; genus UBA1368. The sequence goes on from CAZNPR010000018.1 coordinate 10,531, forward strand.
CAAGAGAATGGCCCAGTTATGGGAAGGACGCAGTGTGACCGCTACCGCCGCAGCTCGGGTAAGACCTGATGGGACCCGTGTTTTTGCCGGTGAAGACATCAGCGTTCCTTTATCCAAAGTGGCTGATACTTTAAGAGCGATCCGTGCATTAGCTGATAAATATGGCATCAAGGTGGTCAATTATGGTCATATCGGTGATGGCAATGTCCATACCGCACCCGTGATCAATATCACCATTCCCGAAGAAGTAGAACGGGTCAACCAACTGGTGCATGAAATTCATTTACTGGCTATCGAACTGAATGGTTCCACCACCGGTGAGCATGGAGTCGGTGCCGTTCGCCGCCCCTATGCAGAATTAGAACATGGCCTGGCGGTGGAGTATATGAAAAAAGTTAAACAGGCGTTTGATGATAAAGGGATCATGAATCCCAATAAGTTGTTTTAAATAACTGGAAAAGGGGCCAGGGGCGTGGATTTTAAAAATTTACCACCTGTAAAAGAACAAATCATGAAATGTGTGCGCTGTGGAAAATGCCGCAGTGTTTGTCCGGTCTTTGCTGAACTGCGTTATGAATCAGCCGCCCCCAGGGGTCACGTATTCATGGTGCAGATGCTCAGGGACGGCGTGGTCGAGCCTTCAGAAGAAGTCAGCAAGCGCCTGACTCATTGTCTGATGTGTGAAAATTGCAGCGCCAATTGCCCTTCCGGGATCGATATCCATGAATTGAATGCCGCTGCCCGTTCTTATATAGATCATAAAAATCCCAGCATCGGTAAAGATCTGATATTTGATACTTTATGGACCAAACCTTCCTTATTAAATCTGTCCACTTCATTGATGTGGGGAGCGCAAAAAGCCGGCCTGCAGAAGTTAGCGCGTAATACTGGCCTGACCAAACTACTGCCGGGTAATTTGCCGGAAGCGGAAAAAATATTGGAGGCGGTGCCCTTAAGAAATGCCCGCAGCATGATCCCTGAGTTCAATCCGGCCAAGGGTGAGAAGAAATATAAAGTTGGCTATTTTTTGGGTTGTGCCACTGATCTGCTCAATCCTGATATCGCCTTGGCGACGGTCGAAGTACTGACCAATAACGGCTGTGAAGTGATCGTACCCCGTCATTCCAAATGCTGCGGCTTGCCCCACATCGCCAATGGCAAGCTGGAAACCGCCCAAAGCCTTGTTGCACACAACTGTCAGATTTATAATGCGCATGATTTTGATTATATTGTGACTGACTGCGGTTCCTGTTCATCGGCTTTATCTGCTAAAAACATGCACTTTTTACTGGGACAGACAGAACATGCCGAGGCGGCGGAGAAATTTGCTGCCAAAGTAATGGATCTTAGCAAATTTTTGATCGATGTTTTAGATATCAGTTTTCCTGCCAACGCGAATGCCAAGCCCATAACGGTAACTTATCACGACCCCTGCCATTTGGCCAATGTGCAAAAGATCAAGGACCAGCCGCGGGAACTGCTGAGAAGGATCCCGGGCGTGACTCTGGTGGAAATGTCTGATATCAATTATTGCTGCGGAGGTTCAGGAACTTACAGTATCACCCATTATCAAACCTCCATGAAGATTTTAGACAAGAAAATGGCCATGATCAAACTGACCGGAGCCGAAACGTTGGCTACCTGCTGCCCCAGTTGTACAATGCAATTGAATTACGGGATCAGGCAGAATAATATGAATTGCTCGGTAGTCCATCCCATTCAGCTGGCCAGAGACGCCAGCAAGAAAAAAGCACTGCATTCAGCCTGATGTTCCGCCCTTTACCTAAAAGTAAAGGGCATTATTCTTTTTACAAAGATTGTGAGAAAACCATGAGCAAACGCCTGGTCAAAAAGATATTCAAGCAAGTTCGGGATGCCAATTTAAAATACCATCTCATCGAAAACGGTGATCAAATTGCGGTTGGTTTGTCGGGGGGCAAGGACAGCCTTACCTTGCTGCATTTTTTATGGCTGCTTGACAGGTATACGCCATTAAAATTTCAGGTCTTCCCTATTCATATCGATCTGGGCTGGGATATGGATCTTACTCCTTTACATGAATTCTGCAGCCATCTGGGTTACCCGATGATCATTGAGAAAACCAATATCGGACAGGTGGTATTTGACATCAGGCATGAGAATAATCCTTGTTCATTATGTGCCAATATGCGCCGTGGTGCGCTGAACAATGCGGCTAAAAAAGCGGGCTGTAATAAAGTCGCTCTGGGGCATCATATGGATGATGTGGTAAATACCCTGTTTCTTTCCATGTTATATGAAGACCGCTTCGGCGTTTTCAAACCCCTTACGTATCTTGACCGGGTGGATATTACAGTGATCAGACCGCTGATCTATGTGGAAGAAAAAGATATCGATCTCTTTGTTCAGTCAGCCGAGATCAAGGTGGTCGAAAATCTATGCCCCGCTGATAAGATCTCGAAACGTAATGAGATCAGCCAATTATTAGCCCGGATCGAGAACGAACATCCCGGGGCTAAACGTAGCATCATGCGCAGCATTGAAAATGTGAATGAAAATAATTTCTGGAACTGATCATCGAACATTTGTTTTGCTAAAATGATTGTGGTATAATTTGGACAAATAAATTATGGGGGGTGCCATATGTCAGAAGATGTGACCCTGACCAACCGCCAGAAGCAAATACTTGATTTTATAAAGAAACAGTTGAAAGAATCCGGTTATCCGCCATCCGTTCGTGAGATCGGCCAGGCAGTCGGTTTAAAGTCCAGTTCTACCGTTCATGCTCATCTGGTCCACCTGGAAAATATGGGCATGCTGAAAAAGGACCCATCCAAGCCCCGAACCGTAATTCCCATCGATGAACAACCAGATCTGACCATGGTCAGTGATACGGTTTATCTGCCGGTAGTTGGAGCGGTCGCAGCCGGTACGCCGATCCTGGCGGAACAAAATATCGACGGTCACATGCCGGTGCCGGGTGAATTTATCAAAAGTGGTACTTCCTTTATTCTCAAAGTTAAAGGAGAAAGCATGATCGAAGCCGGTATTTTGGACGGGGATTATATTATTGTCCGGGAACAGCCAGATGCCAATAACGGTGATATCGTAGTCGCTTTACTGGAAGATGAAGCCACGGTCAAAAGACTTTATAAACACCGTGATCATATTGAACTCATCCCGGAAAACAGCAGCATGCAGCCGATCATAACCAGCGATGTGCATATTGTTGGTAAAGTATTGGGCTTAATGCGGCGTATGTAAAATAGCAAGCAGAAATAAAAATGCACCTCTCCCGCAACTGTCTGGAGGGTGCATTTTCGTTTGATCGTCTGTTAGAATTTTTCCAAGTATTCGTTGATCTCCCAGTCATACACCCGGGAGCTGTAATTTTCCCATTCTTTGATCTTCGCCAGCCGGAAGCGCGAATAAATATGTTCGCCTAATGCTTCCCGGATCAGTTTGTCTTCCGACAGTTCATTTACCGCCTCATATAAGTTTTCCGGCAAAGAATGAATATTATTGATCTGTCTTTCACTCAGATCCATTTCAAAAATATTCTGCTCGACCGGTGCAGGTGGTTCCATTTTATTTTTGATCCCTTCCAGACCTGCTTTTAAAAGGACCGCCAAACCAAGATAAGGGTTGCAGGTAGGATCAGGGTTGCGAACCTCAATGCGGCTGCCCACTCCGCGGCGGGCCGGGATCCTGATCAGCGGACTACGGTTACGGTAAGACCATGCAATATAGACCGGTGCTTCATAGCCAGGCACCAGGCGTTTATATGAATTGACCGTGGGACAAGTGACTGCCGAAATAGCCCGGGCATGTTTTAAAATACCGGCAATAAAATGCCAGCAGAGGCTGCTTAAGCCGTCTTTTTTGGTTTCATCATAAAAAGCATTCTTCCCGTCTTTGAAAAGAGATATGTGCAGATGCATGCCGGAACCGGCAATACCATATATAGGTTTAGGCATAAAGGTGGCATGCATACCGTGATTCTGTGCCACGGTGCGCACCACGATCCTGAAGGTCACAATACTGTCTGCCGCTTTTAATGCCTCCATATATTTGAAATCGATTTCATGCTGTCCCGGTGCAACTTCGTGATGGGCGGCTTCAATATCAAATCCTATGCTCTGCAAGGTTTCCACCATATCACGGCGGGCATCTTCCCCTTTGTCTACCGGCGGCAAGTCAAAATAACTGGCCTTGTCATTGGTTTTTAAGGTAGGCAGTCCGTTTTCATCCAGCTGAAACATAAAAAATTCCGGTTCCGGACCAACGAACATCGTATAACCCATTTCTTTGGCTTCAGCCAGGGCTTTCTGCAGGGCATAACGGGGGGAGCCGTCAAAAGGTACATTGTCCGGATCAAAGATGTCACAGATCAAACGTGCGGTCTTGCCCTTGTTATTGTTGATCCAGGGAAGGATCAAAAAGGTATTGGGATCCGGCTTAAGATACATGTCTGATTCTTCAATACGCACAAATCCTTCGATGGAAGAACCGTCAAACATCAATTCTCCATCCAGGGCTTTCTCCAATTGGTCGGCAGTTATGGAAATGTTTTTCATGACCCCTAAAATATCGGTAAATTGGAGTCTGATGAATTGAACGTTTTCCTCTTCAACTTTCTTTAAAATTTCGTCTTTTGTCATTATAACCGCCTCCATTTTTAGATATTCAACTTAGTAAGAGTAGCACATTTGCATGCCTATGGCAATTACTTACAATGCCTTTATCAGGAAAGAGACCAGAAAACCAACCGCCATGGCAAACTGAAAAACCACCCCGGTAAACATACCGATCACAGCGCCTATACCCGCTTTAAACGAACGGTTCACATCCTGTTTGGAAATATACTCACCGATAAATGCGCCTGCCAAAGGGCCAACGATGATCCCCAAAGGCGGGAAGAAGAATATACCGAGAAATGTACCCAGGAGAGCACCCACCAGTCCCGATTTGGTAGATCCGAAAAATTTTGCTCCCATAACCGTGGACAGGTAATTTAAAACCGCTGATAAAAGCGTAAGCAGACCTAAAACCAGCAGATAACTGAATGTTATAGTATGAAACCCTTCCCACCAGCCATAAGCCGCAATAACAACAAAGATCATAGCAACACCTGGAAGCATGGGCAGGATGGTGCCCAGCACGCCTATTACACACAGGATAACAGCTGCTATAAGCACGATGGTCTGTAAGCTCATCATCGGTCACCCGCTTTCTTTATAGTATAAGATTTTCGATCAAACGTTCCGTCACATAACGAGCATGTTCATAGGTCAGTCCGCCCTGCATGAAGACGGCAAATGGTTCCCGGGCAGGCGCATCACATGACATCTCGATGGAGGAACCCTGGACAAAGGTTCCGGCTGCCATCACCACTTGATGATCATAACCGGGAAGGTCAGCAAATTCCAGGGTCACATCATGATCCACCGGTGAATTGCTTTGTACCGTTTGACAAAACTTAAGTACCTGCTGCCGGTCTTTCAGTTGAACGGCTTGTACAATATCGCCCCGCAGTTCATTCCAGCGGGGATAAACCGGATAGCCAAACTGCTCAAAAACATAGGCTAATAACAGCGCACTTTTCATTGCCTGCAAAACCGTATGCGGGGCCATGAATAAACCCTGATATACATAACGCTTGCCGGTCAGACTGGGACCCAGTTCTTTCCCCAAACCGGGAGCGGTGATCTGATAAGAAACGTGTTTGACCAGTTCTTTTTTTCCGCATACATATCCCCCGCCTGGTGCCAGTCCGCCGCCGGGATTCTTGATCAAGGATCCGGCCATGATATCGATATCATATTTGCTGGGTTCTTCCCTATCCACAAATTCGCCGTAACAATTGTCGATCATGATAATGGCCTTCGGCTGCTTTGCACGAATGATCTCAACCAGCTTTTTCAAATCTTTCATCCCCAGAGCCGGCCTTAAAGTATATCCCTTGGAGCGTTGGATAAGCACCAATCTAGTTGGGCTTGTCAACATTTCTTCCAGGGCTTTCTGATCCGGACGACCGTCCTCTTTTAAAGCTGCTTCACCGTATTCGACTCCCCGCCAGCTTAAAGTCCCGTAATTATCTGTACCAGCCCCGATCACTTTTTGCAATGTATCGTACGGGCTTCCCAGGGCAGATATCATCCGGTCCCCAGGCTGCAGCAGGCTCAATAAGCAGGCGGCGATGGCATGGGTGCCTGAGACGATCTGTTCTCTGACCAGGGCGTCCTCACAGGCAAAAACATCAGCATATATTTCTTCCAGCAAATCACGGCCGATGTCACCGTAACCATAACCGGAGGAAGCTGCAAAATGATAATCCCGCAGGTTTTTGGCTTTAAACGCCTGGAGTACTTTTACCTGATTATGATAAGCAATTTCCTCCAATCGGGTGAATTCTTCTTTAAGTGCCTTCTCGGCTGCTTTTATAATGGATAAGCTATGCAATGGTTTCCCTTCCTTGTTTACTGATTTTGCGCCTGGTTTTCCGGAAGATCCTGGTCTTCGATGACCATCAGATCGCGGCGGCTCAAGTCTACCCGGTCTATGATCCTTAATGCCTGCAGGCGGATGGATTTCTCCACCAAATTTCTTACATATCTGGCATTGCCGCTGTGTGGATGACGGGTGCGGATAAATTGTGCCAGTTCATTTTTGAGTTTCCAGCGTCCGCGGCTGGAAAGCTGATATTCCCTCTCCGCATACATCTGCAGGGCAATTTGAAACAATTCCTCCTCATTATAATCACAAAAATCGATATGAATGGGAAATCGCGATCGTAGTCCAGGGTTGGATCGGATAAACCGGTTCATTTCATTGGAATAACCGGCAAGAATTACGATCAGATCCTGGCGATGATCCTCCATTGCTTTCACCAAGGTGGCAATGGCTTCCTGACCAAAGTCTTTTTCCCCGCCCTGGGCCAATGTATAAGCTTCGTCAATAAACATAATACCACCCAGGGAACGTTTAATCATCTCTTTTGTTTTTTGGGCGGTATGCCCGATATACTCTCCAACCAGATCGGCTCGTTCCACTTCCACCAGCTGACCTTTGCTCAATATATTGATCTCTTTGAATATTTTACCCAAAATACGAGCAACTGTCGTTTTTCCTGTACCGGGATTGCCTTTGAACAACATATGCAGTGCGGTTGGATCAGCTTTTAGCTGTAATTCACTTCGTTTGGTCTGGATCAAGGAAAAAGCAGTGACTTCCGCCAGAGTTCTCTTTACTTCTTTCAAACCGATCAGTTTTTCCAGTTCTTTGAATGCGTCCTTGTCCGGGAAGGATTCTGCAGACAGGCTGTTAAGAGGATTGCTGCTTTCAGCAAACTTCATGGAAATGACCATTACAAATTCACCACTTTCCAATTATCTGCGATATTATATGACAAACAGATAACAGTGGTGCTACTTGGAGCCTATGACAGTCATTAGCTGGCTATGAATGATCAAGCATCATTTGATGTATCATCAAGATTCAGAGGACCGATCGGCCTGAGCGGCGCAACCGTTGAGATGGCATGCTTATAAACCAGTTGCTGTTTTCCGTCCTGTTCAACAACTACGGTGAAATTATCGAAACCTTTTACATTGCCTTTGATTTGAAATCCATTGACCAGAAAAATAGTAACGGCTGCTTTCTCCTTCCGGACTTGATTCAGAAATAGGTCTTGCAGGTTTACTTGGCTTTTACTCATTGAGTCAGGTCCTCCCTTTCAATTTAACTTTGTTTTATCAATCAATTCTACATGCTAACTGATTGTCCTCTAAAATAAACGGAAATACTTTCCGCCAGCCTGCTTTCATCATCGAATCTGCCCGCATCAAACCAAACGATCTTCTGGTCCCGGTTAAACCAGGTGAACTGTCTTTTGGCATAGCGCCTGGTTTCCTGTTTAATGTCACTGATCATTTGATCCCAGCTAAGCAGGCCTTGAAGATAAAGAATCACCTGCTTGTATCCTAAAGCCTGCATAGGTTTATGTTCCATGGTATACCCTGCTTTCAGCAGCTGCTGAACTTCTTCCAGGAATCCGGCCCGAAACATTTCATCCACCCGTTGTTCGATGCGTTGGTATAGCAATTTCCGTTCCATATAGATTCCTGCTGCCGCAAAATGATACGAATTTTCCCTCTTGGTCTGAAACTTTGAAAAGGGCCGGCCAGTTATTTCATATACCTCTAGTGCACGAATGATCCTCTTTTCATCCTGCGGGCTGATCTTCTGCGCATAATCAAGATCGACTGCCTGTAATTGGCGGTAAACATCATCAAGGCCTTCCAAACTGATTTGCTGCCGATATTTTTCCCGTACTTCCCGGCTTGATTCCATGGGAAATAATTGATAGTTGTCGACCACCGCCTGGTAGTATAAACCGGTCCCCCCCACCAGCAAAGGCAGCTTACCCTGTTGATTCAACAACCGGATCAGCTCGGAGACTGTTTGTTGGTATTGGGCTACATTGTATTCACTATCCACGGCTGCCACATCGAGCAAATGATGGGTTACCTCAGCCTGCTGCGCCGGTGATGCTTTGGCAGTGCCTATGTCCATCCCGCGGTAGACCTGCATGGAATCGCAGGAAATGATCTCGGCTCCCATGATCTGAGCTGTCTTTAAAGCAGTTCCGGTCTTCCCTACTGCTGTAGGTCCAACGATAGCCGCAAGTTTCAGCATAGAGTTTCCCTTTCATCTAATTTATATACTGGGTCAAACTTCGATAACGCCATAACCGATTCGGTTATTGGGACTGCCGATAAATTTTTCAAAGCCCAGTTTTTTCATCTCTTCACTTCTTGCCAGTTCCTTCATGACCACTCGTTTTTTAGCCACCCGGCATGCTTCAGCAATGGAATCCCGGGTCAGCGCATCATGGTCAGCAAGAAGCCGTAATGGGGCCAAAGGCTGACTGTCAAGTATAGGATGACGAAACATGGGATCAAAATATACGATATCATAAGAACGATCTTTCTGGTTCTTCAGGAAATCATAATGATGCGCATAGGTAACATCGATTTTGCTGATCGGTTCAGCCAGCCACCCGATCCTGGAGCGATAGGTTTTCATCCCCCATTTGATCATCATGGCGATCGGAAATGATGATTCCAGACTTGTTACCCGCTTTTCGGTGAAATAGGCGGCAACAATAGAGTCTGCTCCTATACCCAGCGTACAATCCAGAAAGCTGTCCCGGTTTTGCAGATCGCAGGCTTTGATCAGGGGATCTGAAATTTGCTGTTTTCTAAATGCAGTCAGCCTGTTTTTCGCCATGCTGGGATGAAAAAAGAATTTCTCCCCCTGTAAGTGCAGGATGGGACCTTCTTCATGCCAGACCGCAATCCCCGGTGCATTTTGTTCCTGCACCAAATATTCAAGACTTTTTCTTCGGCGGGGGACAAATTCCCATTGGGTTTCCAGAAGAAATGCTCGTAATTCTTCACTTATATCACTTACTGATTGGGAAGTTGTCACGATAATTTTCATTTCTGCCTCTTGAACATTCGCTGCAGATCTGCGGCATTGATGTTTATTATAGTTGGTCGACCATGGGGGCAGTTTTTGTGATCTGTTTCTCCCAAAAGGTCTTCGACCATTTGTACCATCTCGCTGGTACTTAGATTGGTTCCGGCAGTAACTGCTTTTTCACATGCCATGCTTGCTAATATCTCTTGTTTCAAATGAACAGTTTCCCCTTCCATGAGCAAATCAAGTATGGAAGCGATCACTTCAGCTTCTTTACCGGCAACCAGGTTCGGCACGGCCCTTAGCACAATAGAATTTGGTCCGATCAAATCAATTTCAAAACCCATTTCTGTCAGTAAATCAAGCTGATCCTGAAGCAATGCGATGTGGGCACTGCTTAGATCCAGTGTCAGCGGTAAGATCAACGGCTGTTTATCGGCACTGGTATCATACATCCTGATGAAGCGGTTATACCAGATACGTTCATGGGCAGCATGCTGGTCGATGATCATAAGGCCATCCGGGGTTTCAACCAGAATATAGGAATTGTTTAACTGTCCGATAATAGAAAAATCAGGGTTTTGCTGGTAAGCTGCGGGTTGAATATATGGCGAATCCCCTGCTTTTATGTTGATCTCACCGGTCTCCGGGTCATATTCCTCCTTGAAAATTGGCCTCTCAAAAAACATTTTATCCCCTACAGAAGTCTGAAGATGAAAAGGAGAAGAAAACGACCTGATCCCTTGATATGTTTCCGGGCGGATAAAGTCACGCTGATAATAATTGCCTGGGCCAAAATTGCTTTCGTCCAGATATTTTCTCAACACCCCGCTGACAAAGCGAAATACTGCCTGTTCATCCTGAAACCGAACTTCGGACTTTTGCGGGTGGATATTTACATCAAGACTGTCTGCCGAAATTCTTAAAGATAAAAAGAAAACCGGATATTCCTGTGAGACCAGCAAGCCGCGGTAAGCGTGATCGACCGCCCGCATCAGCAATGGGCTGCGGACCGGTCTTTTATTGACAAAGAACAGCCCCAGGCGGCGATTGTTTTTTTTATATTCTGGTTTGGAGATCAAACCCTGCAGGGATAAATTTTCGCTGGTTTCATTGATATCGATCAAAAATTGATTGATATCAGAGCCATAGAGGGAAAAGACGGTATCCCTTAAATCGCCATTGCCCGGTGTTTTAAACTGGATTTTTTTATGATTGTCGAACACAAAGGAAATCTCAGGATAAGCAAGGGCATAGCGTAATACTGTGTCGTAAATGTGGTTGCCTTCACTGACCTGGCTTTTCAGAAATGTTTTTCGAACCGGTGTATTATAGAAAAGATCACTGACGATTATCTTGGTGCCATCAGCAGTAGGAAAGCGGTCCAGTTTAGTGATGATGCCGCCTTCAATGATACACTGGCTGCCATCAGTAAAGGGTGTTTTTGAATAGGTCTCGACCCGGGAAACGGAAGCAATACTGGGCAACGCCTCACCGCGGAATCCCATGGTGTCAATTGCATATAAGTCTTCTTCCCGCATAAGTTTACTGGTAGCATGGCGCAAAAACGCCAGGGGGAGATCTTCAAAGTCTATGCCGCTGCCATTATCTTCAACCATGATCTCATCTATCCCGCCATTTTTGATGCTTACAGTGATCAGTGAGGCTCCGGCATCGATGGCGTTTTCGATCAGTTCCTTAACAATGGAGGCCGGACGTTCAATAACTTCACCGGCGGCAATTTTATTGATCACATCATTATCCAGCAGCTTGATGGGCATTTATAACACAGTCTCCTTTTCTGCTTTGGAGTCAAAACTTCTATATTGATCGTTGATCCGGTCCTGCAGGTATATAAAATCATATCCGCCTTTACCGCACATTTGCTGATACATATCGACAGCCTGTTCATGGCAGTCGGTACAGCAGTAAGAAGGTATGGAAATGCAGTAAACTTCGTAATGTCTGCCATTACGATGCTGGGCAGCGGACAGGATCACTCGAATTCCACCGCAATTCGGACATAAGCGCAGCCGCTCGGTCTGGTCCTCGCTGATATAATCAGTATCGTAAAAAATATTTTTGTAGACCATATCGAATTCCTGCCCCCGGGAACGGTTTTTCTGAACCGTCTCCTCCCGGTTTCGGAAGGCCTGTAACTGTGCCTTTACGACCTTCTTGAGCGTTTCCAGGTTCTGTTCCTTAAAACGGGCAGGGTCATAATCCGGCTCCCGCAGGTGGGAATAATCGATGCCGGCCATGGCCATGATGATGCCCATATTCACATAGGGCAGTGCGGTTTCAACCGAATAACCGCCTTCCAGTACTGCAATATCTGGTGCCAGTATTTCATTCAAGCGGGCATAACCCTGGGCAGAGAAACGCATATCAGCCAGCGGATCGGTATAATGGTTGTCCTGGCCGGCAGAATTGATGATCAGTTCCGGATGGTACTCTTCCAGGATCGGCATGACCAGATGTTCCAGAACATAATGGATACCAATATCAGTCGTACGCGGAGGCAGCGGGATATTGATGTTGGTCCCGTAGGCCAATGGCCCTCCCAGTTCCTCCATAAAGCCGGTTCCGGGATACAGTGTCCTGCCATCCTGGTGAAAGGAAATAAACAAAACCTCCGGATCGTGCCAGAATATATTCTGGGTCCCGTCTCCATGATGCACGTCCGTATCGACCACCGCTAATCTTTTTATTTTGTATTTTTGCCGCAGGTATTCGATCATGATGGCTTCATTGTTGATGTTGCAGAAGCCGCGGTTGCCATGGCTGACCATCATGGAATGGTGACCGGGCGGACGTACCAAAGCAAATCCGTTTTTGATTTCACCCTGCATCAGGGCATCAGCGATGACTAAAGTAGATCCGGCGGAGATCAAGTGCGCTTCCGTGACCTGGGCCGCTACATCCGGTACGCAAAAATGCACCCGGGCAATGTCTCTGGTCTCGGCCAGCATTGGTTTGTATTCTTTGATCTGGGGCAGGTCCATGATGCCCTCTTCAAATAATTGGTCCCGGGTATATAAAAGCCGTTCTTCCCTTTCCGGATGAGTGGGAGAAATCGCCCAGTCAAAAGCCGGAAAGAATAATAAGCCGGTAGGTTTCATCTTCATTTCAATCCACCCCCTTGAATTCCGCAATGAAACCCGGTGTGATCTGCATGCCTACTTCAAAAAGTTTGCCCAGCCGGTCCCAGCCGCGAATCACATTGAATTGTTCTTCCCGGGTAAATTGTGCTTCAGCGGCATAACTGCCCATCCCTCTGGCCGCGGCCAATTCCTGCAGATATTGCCGGGCAATCTCCTTTACGTCATCCAACTGCAAGTTTTTATTTTTACTCAGACTGCCCTGGATCCCTCCCGGGTCTATGGTAAAAAGATCAGCCTGGGTATCCGCATGCATATTAACTGTCAAGGTTGGCCGTGCCACTGCTGAACCCAGGGCATTGGCCACTGGTGAATAATAGTGGAGGAAACAGTCGATTTTCATTTCTTCCGCTAATTTTGGCAGTATTGCTTCTGCCGCTGCTCCGATCCCAATGATCCGATCCAGTTGAAAGGTACGGCGGTTGACGACTTCCCACACTCTATAAGCCGGTTCCTGTTCCCATTCCTTAAACATACTATTGATGGTCTCTTTTAACCGGCTGATGGTTTTATCCACCACTAGTTGGCAAAACTCCGGCAATGGCAATTTTGTTGCAATGGCGATGGGGGACAATTTTTCAGCGGATAAACCTGGATCGCCGATGTTCATTTCAAAGAGATAATTAAACGCATCGGTGACCGTGACATACTCGCCGCCGAAACAAGCTGCTGGTCCTTTTCGTTCCGGGCCGATCCTAATTTCGTCCCCTTCCGGACGCAGGACCGAATCACCGCCCAGGGCAATGGATTTAACCGCAAAAGACTTGATATGGGTCAATTTATCATTGATTCTAGCCCCCTGCGAAGCGTATAAAGGCTGGCCGGCAATGATCAGCGAAATATCTGTGGTGGTACCGCCAACATCTAAAACTACAGAATTTTTACCGTCATTCATGGTTAGTGCCATACCGCCCATGGTACTGGCGGCTGGTCCGGATAATATGGTCTCACAGGGAAGCGCTCTGGCAGTATCCAATGTCATGGTTCCGCCATCGGCTTTCAGTATATGGATCGGCGCCTGGATATGCCGCTCATGTATGGCCTGCTGCATGTGATCGATAAATTGATTCCACTTTTTACTGGTTTTCGCGGTAAGATAAGCGGTAAAAGCACGACGGGGAAAATTAAGCAGTTGGGAGATCTGCGCACTTATTACTGTTGAAGCCTGGGGATAGTATTCAGCCAGCAAGGTCTTTATCAGTAATTCATGCTGTTGATTACGGTTGGAAAATTTGCCGGCCACAGCAATATCTCTGATGTCAAGTTCCTTTATTTTATTGATGACTGAGCGAATTTCATCCTGATCCGGCGGTGAGATCTCATTGCCGCGGAAATCCACACAACCTTTGAGGAAGTATGTATCCGGAGCCAGCTCATAGGATTCATAAGGCAGACCGAAGCCGGGCATAAGCAGCAAGGCAGTACGAGGACCGCTGTCAGTCACGATCAAATTTGTGACCAGGGTCGTACTTAATACCACCCGGGATATATTCGCCGTATCCTGATCTTTAAGCAATTTATCCAGGACTTTTAACAAGGTGACCGATAAATTTTGCTCGTCAGTTGCTTCTTTGGCAAAAACAGTGATACGGCCGTTGTCTACCACAACACCATCTGTAAAGGTCCCCCCCACATCGATTCCGATCAGCATCATTTGCCCCCCTTTGCTGTACCTAACCGTTATCTGTTCTTCAGCATTTCCTTCCATTTATAGATCAGAAGCAGAGCTTCTTTTGGGCTCAAGTTATCGATTTCCAGGCACTGCAGTTCCTCGTTAAACGGGTCTTCGGCAGGAAACAATTCCTGCTGCAATACATTGACCTTGAAAGAAGATTTTTCTTTTTCCAGTCCTTCCAGGATGGTCTGGGCTCTTACTATCACCGGACTGTTTATTCCTGCCATCCGGGCTACATGGATCCCATAGCTTTTATCAGCTTTGCCGGGCAGCACTTTCTTTAAAAATACCACATTATCCCCGGAATCCAAAACGGACACTGATAAATTGAAAACAGAAGGCAGATCCTGTTCCAATTCGGTCAGTTCATGATAATGGGTGGCAAAAAGCGTCCGGGCTTTGATGCGTCCGGCAATATATTCACTGACTGCCTTGGCCAGGCTCAATCCATCATACGTGCTGGTGCCGCGGCCGATCTCATCCAGAATGATCAGGCTGTCACGGGTGGCATTATCCAATATATAAGCCACCTCAACCATCTCCACCATAAAGGTACTTTGGCCGGCAGCCAGATCATCAGATGCTCCGACCCGGGTGAATATTTTATCCACAATACCAATATCAGCGCTGTCTGCAGGAATAAAACTGCCGATCTGGGCCATTAAAACCAGCAAGGCAGTCTGGCGCATAAAAGTACTTTTACCGCCCATATTGGGGCCGGTTATAATGGCCAAGCGGTTATCACTGTCCATTTTTACATCATTGGGGACAAACCGGGAAGTCTGCAAATATTTTTCAACCACCGGATGACGGCCGGCCTTGATTTCCAGGCTGCGATTCCGGTGCAAATGAGGCCGAACATAATGATTCAGATAGGCGGCTTCCCCTAAAGAATAAATTACGTCCAGATCAGAGATCAGGTCGGCTGTTGCCTGAATCTCACCAATATAAGCAGCGATTGCTTCCCGGATCCTGGTGAATTCTTCATATTCCAAGGCAAATAGTTTTTCCCGGGCACCTAATATCTGACCCTCATAGTTTTTCAATTCTTCATTGATAAATCTTTCGGTATTGACCAGAGTCTGTTTGCGATGATAATCGAGGGGGACCATATGCAAGTTGGATTTACTGATTTCGATAAAATAACCGAATACTTTATTAAAGCCGACCTTTAAATATTTCATGCCAGTCCGTTGTTTTTCACGACTCTCAAAATCCACCAGCCATTGGGAGCCTTCCTGGCTTAACCGCTTTAATTCATCGATTTGACTATGAAATCCCGGCTTGATGATACCTCCCTCTTTCAGTCCCAAAGGAGGATCATCATCGATCGATTCGCTGATCATTTGATATACATCGTTTAATGGATCCATCTGGCTGATTTCTTTGAGCAAATCACTTTTAGCGCCCAGCAACAGTTCTTTTAATTGCCGGATGGCTGCAATGGATAATTTCAAGGCCGTCAAGTCCCGGGGCGACGCGATACCGCTGCCAATTTTCCCGGCGATCCTTTCCATGTCATAAACATTGCACAATGCTTTTTGCACCTGGCTTTTAAACACCAGTTTGCTTTTTATTTCCTCTACTCCGTCCAACCGTCGATTGATCAAATAAATATCCCGGGATGGCTGCTCCAGCCAACGCTTTAATTTTCGCTTGCCCATAGCGGTATTACAGTAGTCCAGGACAGAAAGTAAAGAGCCTTCCCTTCTGCCTTCCCTGATGGTAACTGAGAGTTCAAGATTTCTGCGGGTGGAAGCGTCCATTTCCACAAAATGATCGGTGTGATAAGGCTGGATGGTTTTAATATGAGGAAGACTGGTCTGGCACGTTTCCTGTAAAAAAACCAGGATCAATCCGGCAGCCAGGATACCAGACCCGGTCAGCACCTCAGTAAAATCTTCATCCGTGCTCATATCCATTTGTGTCCTGATCAATGCTGCTGCATCTTCGACCTTGGTAATGGCGGTTTGTACCCTGGTAAATAATGCGGGGATATTATGCAGGCTTTTTTCCGGCCATTGATCATCCAGGCTGGCAGAGGGCGGCAACAGACATTCTGCCGGCCGGAGGCGAAACAGCTCGCCCATCAATTCATTGAAAGCGTTGCTGCCAGTGAATTCGGTCACCCTGAATTCACCGGTACTGATATCACTATAGGCAAAACCGATCACATCTGCATTTTCATATATAGCCGCCAGGTAATTATTGCTGCTGTCCGACAACATATTATCATCTAAAACTGTACCCGGGGTGATGATCTGAGTTATCTCCCTTTTTACAATGCCCTTGGCCTCTTTGGGATCTTCGATCTGCTCACAGATCGCCACTTTATATCCGCGGGAGATCAATTTGGCAATATAGCCGGAGGCAGAATGGTGAGGAACACCGCACATGGGCACTTTATTTTCCCCGTTGTCCCTGGCAGTGAGAACGATTTCCAGTTCTTTGGCAGCCAGTACCGCATCATCGAAAAACATCTCATAAAAATCGCCCAGACGGAAAAATAGTATGGCATCTTTATGTAATTCTTTATGGGCTAAGTATTGCTGTATCATTGGCGTCGGCTGAGACAAGGCCCTGTTACCTCCTAAAAAGAAAGACCTAGTAAACTAAGTCTTTCTTAATCATACTTTATTTTTCGGCAGGTTTAAATTACATACTTCCGCAGTCGCAGCCACATGAATCACACCCGGACGAACAGTTGTCTTCACCTACGATCGCCTGATTGATGGCATAATAAACGGCCTGCATCAAATTATCGAATTTTTCCTGGGCCGTCATTAATTGCTGAACGGTTTCATTGTTGGCTAACTCGTCTTCCAAAATCTGCAAATGGTCCTCATCACTTTTGACGATGATTTTGCCTTCCTCGGCCTGGTCATCCAGCTTCATTTTTAAATTCTGATAGCTTACGATCAGGTCATAAGCGCGGGTATCCGAAGTGATATTGGCTTGCATATTTTTTAGTTGTTCGATTTCATCAGACTGTGCCAACGCTTCCCCCAGTTCAAATGCCATGCTGATAATTTGTTCATTCGTCATAATAGTCCATTCCTCCTAATAATTAATTCGTTTCGATCTCACCAAATAAGGAAAAAGTTGTACTCCTGGTTATTCTAGCATGAATAAAGCTGCCGATTAAGTCTTGTGGTCCGGAAAAGATCACGATCCGGTTGCCATCGGTCCTGCCGGTCAGCCGGTCAGGATTGGTCTTGCTTGTGCCTTCTACCAGTATTTCCTGCACCGTACCTACCAGGGATCGATTGATATCGGCGGCAATACTATACTGCAGCTCATTTAATCTGCTCAGCCGCTGTTTCTTTTCCTCCAGGGATAACTGGTCTTTAAAATCAGCCGCCCTGGTTCCCGTACGTGCTGAATACATAAAGGTGAATGCAGCATCAAACCTTACTTTTTCGACCATTTCCAGGGTCTGCAGGAAGTCCTGTTCGGTTTCTCCTGGGAACCCGACGATCAAATCACTGGTGATCGCCGCACCTGGTATAGCGGAACGGATCTTACCAGTTAAAAGTTCATAGTGCTCCCGGGTATATCCACGGTTCATCCTGCGTAAGATCTCGTTACTTCCAGCTTGTAATGGCATATGGATATGTTTGCATAATTTTTTATGTTCTGCAACTGTCTTGATCAATTTATCAGAAATATCTTTGGGATGGGAAGTGGTGAATCTTATTCTTTGAATCGGTCCTATTTCCGCTGCTTCACCAAGCAGATCGGCAAAATCATACGCTTTTTCTTTCCCGCTGTTATAAGAGTTGACATTTTGGCCCAGCAGTGTGATTTCTTTATAACCCTGCTCCCCTAATCTCTTGATTTCCGCCAAAATATCTTCAGGCTGTCGGCTTCTTTCCCTGCCTCTTGTATATGGGACAATACAATAGCTGCAAAAATTGTTGCAGCCGTACATGATATTTACAAAGGCTGTTAAGCCCGGTTTTCTAATGCTGGGAATGTTCTCAACGATTTGGCCTTCTTTTTCCCATACCTGCATTATTCTTGCTTTCTGCTCCCTGGCTTTGGCGATTATGGCCGGCAGTTCATGAATATTATGGGTCCCAAAAACAATATCGACCCCCTGCCTTTTTAATCGCTTCTGATTGGCAGGGATCTGCGCCATACATCCGCCGAAAGCGATTAGCATTTCGGGGTTTTTCAGTTTTAATTTTCTGATTTCGCCCAGTTTGCCAAACACCCGGTTTTCAGCTGAATGTCTGACACTGCAGGTATTGAAAATGATAAGATCAGCGTCTTCCGTGGTGCTGGTTTCACGATAGCCCATCGCTTCCAGCAGACCGGCAATGGCTTCTGAATCCCTGACATTCATCTGACAGCCGTATGTTAAGATATTGTATTTAAGGGATCCATCCAATTGCTGCACATCAATACCTCCTGACCCATATTATTATAACCTTTTCATTGGATAAAACGATATTTTACTGAAATAAGTTGCATTGATCAGCGCCGATCTTATATAAATAATGTCAATATTATGACATAATATTGCTAGCAGCAAAAACACAAAATTAAACGAAAACAAAGAATTTGAGAAGGAGGCCTTTTTATGCTCAAAGAGTTCAAAGAATTTGCCATGAGAGGAAATCTGCTGGACATGGCTATGGGCATCATTATCGGGGCTGCATTTGGCAAGATCATCACTTCCCTGGTCAATGATATTATCATGCCCCCGATAGGTTTGATTTTAGGGAAAGTTGACTTTACCAATTTATTTTACAATCTCTCGGATACTCCCTATGCTTCTCTGGCTGCAGCTCAGGAAGCAGGTGCTCCGGTCATCGCCTGGGGGATGTTTATTAATACCATCATTGATTTTATCATTATTGCCTTTGTGCTGTTTTTGATCGTACGCCAGATCAATAAAATGAAACGGGCAGCAGAAGAAGAAGTCAAGACGAAAGATTGTCCCTACTGTAAATCTGAAATTGCCCTTGACGCGACCCGCTGCGCCCACTGTACATCAGAAGTCAGCTAAATTTAAAACACCCGGATCACCTTCAGTGATCCGGGTGTTTTTGTTTTCCTTTTAATAAGGCTCGCTTTAATAAGGTTCACTGAATAATTCAAAGTGTTCTTTGGCATGGAGACAGGCCGGGCAAAGTTCCGGAGCCCCTTCCCCTTCATGAACATATCCACAGTTGCCGCATTTCCATTTCGTTTTTTCAGCCTTTTTAAAGACCATATCGCTCTCAATATTTTCTGCCAGTTTATTGAATCTTGTTTCATGGGCAGTTTCTGCTTTGGCGATCATTTTAAAAGCAGCCGCGATCTGTGGGAAACCTTCTTCTTCAGCTACCTTGGCAAAAGCCGGATATAGATCAGACCATTCTTCGCGCTCCCCGCCGGCGGCATATTTTAAATTCTCCAGCGTGCCGGCTTGTGCCACAGGATAATCAGCCGTGATTTCGATCATGAAGGGCATTTCCCCTTCCAATCCTTCCAATAAAAATTTATAGAAACGTTTGGCATGTTCTTTTTCATTATCAGCCGTTTCAACAAAAATGTTTTTTATCTGTTTGTAGCCTTCTTTATCTGCCACCGATGCATAATAGGTATAACGGTTTCTAGCCTGAGATTCTCCTGCAAATGCTTTCAATAAGTTTTCTGCTGTTTTGGTTCCATTCAGTTTTTTACTCATTGTTCAACCTCCTTCATTTTTTCATTTTTATTTTCAAGGCATACAGGACAGATGCCTTTACAATAAACATTTTTTTCTTTTACTAAATAATTTTTTAAATAATGGGTGGAAAAAGCATCGCTTTCCAGCGGGAAATCATAGATACCTCCGCACGTCATACATTTAAAATGCCCGTGACCGGTCACATTATAATCATAACGGGTTTCATGATCTTCGATATTTATCAGCTGCACGATGCCTGCTTCAATAAATAAATTGATGGAATTATAGACGGTTGTTTTGGATAACGTGGGAATCTCACCCACAAGATCATGATAGATCTGCTCAACAGTCGGATGATTTAAGTTGCATGCCAAATAATCAAGTATTTTAATTCTTTGATAAGAAGGCTTGATATCATTTTTGAGTAATAGTCCGGCTATATCTGTATTCATAACCACACCTCATTAATTTATAATCGTTACATTTATGTTATAATTATAATAATATAAAGTCAAGCAAGCGATTTGCCAATATGAATTGAATTAGATATTTCAAAATTAGTTTTCAGGATATAATTATAAATAATTCGTAATAAAGGAGAAAATGACATGACCGAAATCTATAAGCTGCCAATCGCCAAAAGCAGCCAGGAGCTTTTTATTCTGTCAAAAATGGCCAACCGCCATGGATTGATAGCTGGTGCTACGGGTACCGGTAAAACTGTTTCCTTAAAAGTAATGGCAGAGGCATTCAGCTCAATTGGCGTACCTGTATTCTTAAGTGATGTCAAAGGAGATCTGGCCAGTTTATCAATTGCAGGTGAAGCCAGCTCTAATATGGAAGATAGACTGAAGATACTCGGTCTGGAAGGATTTGAATTCGAAGGGTTTCCCGTACGCTTCTGGGATGTTTTCGGGGAATTGGGCCACCCGGTGCGCACCACCGTTTCCGAAATGGGGCCTATGCTTCTATCCCGTTTACTGGATTTAAATGATGTGCAGACCGGAGTTATCAATATCGTATTTAAAATTGCCGATGATCAGGGCCTGCTCTTGATCGACCTGAAAGACTTGCGGGCTATGCTGAAATATGTAGGTGATAATGCCAGGGAATATACAGTGGATTACGGTACCGTATCCAAACAATCCATCGGTGCGATCCAGCGTGGCTTACTGCAGCTGGAAGAACAGGGCGGCGACAGTTTCTTTGGCGAACCAGCCCTGAACATTATGGATTTTATTATGACGGATCCAGATGGACGCGGCATCATCAATGTATTAGCAGCAGAAAAGCTGTTCCAATCCCCTGCTCTTTATGCAACATACCTCTTGTGGATGTTGTCTGAGCTTTTTGAAGAAATGCCGGAAGTGGGAGATCTGGAGAAACCTAAGATCGTCTTTTTCTTCGACGAAGCCCATCTGCTGTTTAGTGATATGCCCAAAGCCCTGCTGGAGAAAATCGAACAAGTAGTCAGATTGATCCGTTCCAAGGGTGTTGGCGTATATTTTATTACCCAGAATCCCATCGATATTCCTGATACTGTATTAGGCCAATTGGGCAACCGGGTCCAGCATGCCTTACGGGCTTATACTCCCCGGGACCAAAAAGCGGTCAAATCGGCCGCGGAGACTTTCCGTCCCAATCCTGAAGTAGATGTGGAGCAAACCATTACTGCTTTAAAAGTCGGCGAGGCCCTGGTATCATTTCTGCAAGCGGACGGTAGTCCCCAACCGGTTGAAAAAGCCTGGATCTTGCCTCCGGCCAGCAGGTTTGGAACCATAACCAATTTGGAAAGAAACACGATCATCAATGGTTCAACCCTTTATCATAAATACCAGAACATGGTAGACCGGGACTCTGCTTTTGAGATGCTGCAGAGGAAAGTCGAAGAGCGTGAGGCTGAAGCTGCACGGGAAGCGCAGCTTGAAGCTGAAAAGCTGACCCGGGAAAAGCAATACGCAGAGGAAGCCAAGAGAGAGAAAGCAAGTACCAGGAAAAAACAGCCTGATTCGATCGTAGAGAAAATTGCAAAATCAGCAGTCTCTTCTTTTAGCAGTCAGATTGGTCGTTCTATTGCCCGGGGGATATTAGGTTCTATCATGAAGAAATAACCGGGGCGCTCAGTTAAGCCACTTAAAGCCGATAAGGAAGATCACTCAACTTTCTTATCGGTTTTCTTTGTCATTTTCATTATGAAATAACCCAAAGTCACCGCGATGACCAACAGAAACACTGGTAAAAGCCAAAAACCAAGGCCGGCAATGCTGCCCTTGGCTGTTTGGATCGTCCCCCATATCAGGCTGGCAAAAATCAAAACGATTTCGGTCTTCATAAAAGCCATCAACATGCGTCCCTGCAAATACTGGTAAGGGGCATTGTTTTCATTGATGGGCTGCAGATAATTATAGGTGTGGGGAAATCTCTCAAGGATCTTTAACACTGCATAAAAAATTATCATCACCCCCGCCAGGATCAGCAGAGAGGTTTTGCTGCCCCAGGCATCCGGCACTCCGGAAACGCCAAAATGGGTAGGTATTTCTG
>CAZNPR010000019.1:0-26723 GCA_964574965.1 uncultured Syntrophomonas sp.
TCTGTGCCCACTCTTCTTTGCACATGATTATGCCCCCCCTGGGCCCGCGCAGTGTTTTGTGCGTTGTGGTCGTGACGAAGTCGGCATAAGGTAAGGGACTGGCGTGAAGCCCGGCTGCCACTAAGCCTGCTATATGAGCCATGTCTACAAAAAGCAGTGCCTTGGCTTCATCAGCAATTGCGCGGAACTTTTCAAAATCGATCCTTCGCGGATACGCACTGGCCCCGGCCACGATCAATTTCGGTTTGATTTCCTGTGCCATTTTGGCTATTTTCTCATAATCTAATACCTCAGTTTCCGGATCTACTTCATATCCGGAAAAATTAAAATACTTACCGGAAATATTTACTTTGCTGCCATGGGTAAGATGACCTCCATGGCTCAGATTCATCCCCAAAACCGAATCCCCCGGCTGTAGACAGGCAAAATATACAGCTGTATTCGCTTGGGCTCCAGAGTGCGGTTGAACATTAACATGCTCACAGCCAAATAACTCTATCGCCCTTTTAATCGCTAATGTTTCCACCACATCTACAAATTCACAACCGCCATAGTATCTGGCTCCGGGATATCCTTCTGCATATTTATTGGTCATAACAGAACCCTGTGCTGCCATAACTGCACGGGAAACAAAATTCTCTGAAGCGATCAGCTCAAGTTTATTATGCTGCCTTGCCTCTTCGTTGGCTATAGCCTCTGCTACTTCCGGATCGATTGGCTGTACATATTTTTCTATATAGTCCACCTGATACTAACTCCTTTCATAATGCTTTTTTTCAATTCGTGTGATCTTTTCTACCCGATTGTAATGCCTGCCTGCTTCGAAATCTGTTTTTATAAAAACATCAACAATCTCCAGAGCGTAACTTACGGCTGTGACACGGGACCCCATGGCTAAAATATTTGCATCATTATGCTGCCGGGCCAATCGGGCGGTGTACTCGTTGGTACAAAGTGCTGCCCGTATTCCATCAACTTTATTCGCGGCGATGGATATTCCAATACCAGTACCGCAAATCAATATGCCGGGTATCTTTTGTTTAAGCACTTCACAGGTTACCTGCTCAGCAATATCAGGATAATCGACAGAGTCAGTTGTATTTGTCCCGCAGTCAATGACTTCATATCCAAGTTCTCGTAAATAACTATTGATTTCCCGTTTCATTTCTACACCGGCATGATCACTGCCGATTGCGATTTTCAATTACGCACACCTCAATTGCAGATTATTTTTTGGGTTATGATAGCAAGTTCATTACCATCGTTAAAATTTCCTTTAATTGTTGCACGCTTTTTCTGTAAGCTTCCATACCTAAACCATATGGATCTTCTATATCCAGCTCTGGCTGCCCGATAAATTCACCTAAAGTAAAAATCCGGCGTTCTTTTTGTGGAAATAACCCGGTCAAGAAACGCCGGTGTTCTCTGGTCATGGTAAAAATGAAATCGGCTTCTGTAATCAATGCTTCATTCACTGCCTGGCTGGTATGTCTGGATATGTCCATACCCATTTCCTGCATAACAATTTGCGCGGCTTCAGAGGCAGGCAGTCCGTTGCTGGTATATAGTCCTGCCGATTCCACAGCTATGCTTTGCTCATCCGCGTTTTCCAGCAGCTGCTGCATGATGGCTTTGGCCATAGGACTCCGGCAGGTATTACCTGAGCACACTAGTAATATGTTCTTCACTGAATCCCCCCTTGGATAAGCATTTTAGCCGCCAGTACCAGCAAGATCACCCCTCCGGCGATTTGTGCATAACTGCCGGCAATGCGGCTGAATAACCTCCCCCCCAAAAAGCCTGTCAGGGTCATGACTCCTGCAACGATCCCTATAATGAGACATGTCAGCAGGATTGACACCCTTAAAGTACCTAAACCGAATCCTACTGTCAAGGCATCGATGCTGACTAAAAACCCTAACAGTAGGATGTCTTTCCATTTAATATCGTTTTGGATCGTAGGTTCAATGAGAGTACGTACTTCAGCGAAAGTCACGGTTCTGGCTTTGATCACCTTGTAGCCTTTTATCAGCATTTCCATCCCAATGTAGGCTAGAGCAGCCCCTCCCAAACGGGCTGCCCAGACCCCCAACAATTTTCCCGCTGCCAGCCCTATGTTAAGTCCGATCAGCGGCATTAAAATATGATATATAGTGATGGTTCCGGTAAATTTTAAAGCATTAGCTCTGGAGATTCCCCGTAGGCCGTAGCCTAATGCGAGAGAAAATGCATCCAGTCCAAGAACGATCGCTACAAATACGATAGTGACCAGCTGTTCAAGCATCGTTTATGATACTCCTTTGTTATCCATGCGGGCCGCCCGTGAAATTCGGTCACGCAATGAATCACTGATTGAATCAGGGAGCGGGGCCATCAGTAAGACCTCAAGATTTTTTTGTTCCGCATCTCTTAAGATAGAAAAAAACTCACTGCCGTTTTCATTGAACGCCAGAATATATTCCTCTTTAATATTACATCCATCGATTGCCCTAATTTTTTCCCCATGGTCGAAGTATATTATCCCCAACGCCTTCTGCTTATAATTTATCAAATGACGCTGAAAATCCTGCTTATCCCTTGCTATTTCCAAGATAAATCCGGTTTCATAGTGTTTTTTCATGGTTTCATCCTGCTTGATGCTTAGCTGCTTCCCAAGCGCCCTTTCCAAAGCACTGATCGTTACACTGCCCCGCCGCAGAATGAGATAGGGTTCCTGACTCATATCGATGATCGTCGATTCTATGCCCTGAAGAGACGGGCCTCCGTACACAATAGCAGCAATCTTCCCACTTAAATCTGCTTTTACATGATCAGCGGTCAGCGGGCTTGGACGGCCGGAAAGGTTAGCACTGGTCGCTGCCAGGGGGCCGGTTCTGTCGATCAGATACCTGGCTACCGGATGAGATGGCATACGCAGGCCTACGGTAGGATTCCCTCCAGTGACGATCGGGGACAGGTTTTTGTGCGCCCGTAAAATGATAGATAAAGGGCCGGGCCAAAATTCATCCATTAAAAGGCGGGCATCAGGGGTAATTTGGTGAACTATGCCTGATAACTGCTTTATCTGAGAAATATGAACCAGCAGTGCTTGTCCTGCTGACCGGCCTTTGACGGTAAATATTTTTTTAACCGCTGCTTCATCAAACACCTTGGCTCCCACACCATAAACGGTTTCAGTAGGAAACGCTACCAGCTCAGAGCTATCCAGTAATTTTGCAGCTCTATCTAAAGCTGGTGCTTCTCTCAAATCGGGGTCGGCTTCAAGATATTCTGTTTGCAATCTGCTCTTCCTTTCGCGCTACAATGACCCGGTCACGCCCGCCATAATCCTTGATGATGTAGCTGTCAGCAAATTCTCTGGTGATCTCTAAAGCTGCCTGTCCCTGTTCACAGCCTATTTCAAACAGCAAATACCCATTTGGATGCAGACATTCAAAAGCCTGGGGGACCAGACGCCGATAGAATTCCAGCCCATCCCCGGCAGCCAATAAAGCTGTCTGTGGTTCGTATTCCTTAATGCTCCGTTCCAGCGATTCATAACTGGCAACATCTATATAAGGCAGATTAGCGGTAATTAAATCAAACTTTTCATCTCTCAGCGGTTCCAGCAGGTCACCGATCACTATATTTATATCAGCTCCAAGGTGCTCCGCATTATGCTGGGCGATAGCTGCTGCATCCGGCGAAATATCGGTGGCAAATATCACAGGATTTTTTAAATTTAGAGCCAGGCTCACGGCAATTGCCCCCGATCCTGTACCCACATCACATATTTTCAGGTCCATTCTTTCCCCTGCCAGTTCTATCACTTTTTCCACCAACACTTCGGTATCACTGCGCGGGATCAAAACAGCCGATGTTACGTAAAAATTCAGTGACATGAATTCCTTATTGCCGGTAATATAGGCAGATGGCTCACCATTTACTCTTCTTAAAATATTTTCCTTCAGAATTTTCCTTTCTTCCCGGCTTACCGGGGCATCAAAATGAGCATATAAATACACCCGGTCTTTTTTCAACGCAAAAGACATGATTACTTCAGCCTCTAATCGGGGTTCAGTAATGCCTTTACTTTTAAAATACCGGGTGGTCCACTCTAAAATAGATAAAATATTCCAGTCAGCTTGCTGCAACTATTCCACCTTTTTCATTAACTCAGTCTGAAAATGGGTCGTGAGCGCCTCAATTATCTCTTCCAGTTGTCCTGCTAAAACCATATCCAGCTTATGCAAAGTCAGGTTGATCCTATGATCACTAACCCGCCCCTGAGGAAAATTATAAGTTCGGATCCTTTCACTGCGATCCCCTGAACCGACCTGGCTTTTACGGGTCCCTGCCAGTTCAGCATTTTTTTCCTCCTCCATAACTTCCTTTAAGCGTGCCCGTAGAACCCTTAATGCCTGAGCTTTATTCTTATGTTGGGATTTTTCATCCTGACAGGTAACGACGAGCCCGGTCGGAATATGTGTAATTCTCACTGCCGACTGAGTCGTGTTGACCGATTGTCCTCCCGGCCCGCTGGAACAATATACATCAATGCGTAAATCATTGGGATCAATTCCAACTTCCACCTCTTCTGCTTCCGGCAGAACTGCCACCGTCGAGGCTGATGTATGTATACGCCCCCCTGATTCCGTTGAAGGAATTCTTTGAACCCTGTGCACACCGGATTCATATTTTAATTTGCTGTAAACGCCTTGTCCATCGATGACGAAGATGATCTCCTTAATACCGCCAATATCAGTGTAATTGGAATCCATTATATCGATTTTCCAACCCTTTATTTCAGCATAACGGCTGTACATTCTGAATAGATCCTGGGCAAACAAGGCTGCTTCTTCTCCGCCGGTCCCGGCCCTGATTTCCATAATTACACTTTTCTCATCATTAGGATCTTTTGGCAGCAATAAAATTTTCAGCTGTTGTTCCAGACTGGTCTTTTTGTTCTGCAGGTCCTCAGTCTCTTCCAAAAGCATCTGTTTAAATTCTTCGTCGTTATTCTCAGACAGCATTTGCCGAGCTTCTTCGACTTGCTGCAGGACTTTTTTGTATTCGATAAAAGTTGCAACGATTTCATTTAAGTCAGCATGTGCCTTGGCATATTTCTGGAATTTGCTCTGGTCGTTTATGACTTCCGGTTTGCTCAGTAATTCTGTCAAAGTATTATATTTATCTTCCAGACTCTGTAGCTTTTCCAGCATCGGACTAAGTAACCTCCTCTAATAATTAAGGCTTAATCAACTTCCGCCCAGCTTGTTCCCCGGGCATCAATTTTATGTTCTTCTATAATTATTTCAACTGGCAGTACAGCCTTTAACGCTGTCAGCGCTACTTCCAACTGCGAATCGTCCGGCTCTCTGGTAGTCATTTTTTGCATCCAAAGGCCAGGGGCCATGAGGATTCTTGCCCATTTTTTGTCGTAACAGTTCCCGCTGAATTTGATAAATTCATACCCAAGCCCTGCTACAACCGGTAGTACAGCTAAACGAGACCAGATCCTGTAAAACAATGTACCCTCCCCTAAAAGGGCGAAAACCAAAATGGAAATAACCATAACTGTTAACAAAAAACTTGTTCCGCAGCGGGGATGGGAAGTGGAATATTTACGGCTATTTTCAATTGTAAGCGTTTCTCCTGCTTCCAACGTGAAAATCGCTTTGTGTTCAGCACCATGATACATAAACACACGATCAATCTCATTCATTTTGGAGATGAAATATACATAAAGGAGGAAGAAAGTTACCCGGATGATCCCTTCAACCAGATTTTGAGCCAGAACCCCTCCGATAAATGCAGCTGTATAATGGACAATGGCAGTTGGGAGAACGACAAATAGCACAATCGCCAGCAGGAAAGCAAATAATCCGGTCAAGAGCATTTCTGTTGTACTTAACTCTTCTTCTTCCTCATCCATGGACATATTCGCTGATTTATTAAGCATTTTTATGCCCAGAACCATAGAATCAATTAATACAAAAGTTCCTCTTATAAAAGGCCATTTCAAAACAGGAAACCTTGCGGCGTGATCCTTAATGGTTTCCTGTTCAACCCGGATGGTTCCATCATTGCTTCTTACTGCGACAGCAGCAAGATCTTTTCCCCGCATCATGACACCTTCGATAACTGCCATCCCACCATATTGGAAATCTTTTTTCATTTTTTACCTTTTCTTCCTCGCGGATACTGCTGCTAAGAAAAATAGCAGAGACAATCGCCCTGCTAAAGTACTAATTCATACCATACTTTTTCTTAAACTTATCAACCCGGCCGGTGGTATCTACTAATCTGCTCTTATTACCGGTAAAAAACGGGTGGCACTTGGAGCAAATTTCAGTCTTTATACTCTCCTTGGTAGAGCCAACTTCAAATTCATTTCCACACGCACAACGGGCTATAGCGCGATGATACTGTGGATGGATCTTGTCTTTCATTTTTTCACCTCTTTTCAGGTAGTCTATATAAATTCAATTCATTTATAACAGAACAGTGCAAACTGCAAGAGAAATTATATCAGTTTTGTAAGTAAAACACAAGCTCATCTTGGCCAGCCAAATATCTGGTTACATTCAGACAGACCTGTATAGCCGTTTCATTTAAAACTATTCCGTCCTGCTGGTGTAGCGGTGTTTATAAAATTGCTGGGCAAACAGCGAATCATAAACAGTAAAATCAGGATCGTCACTCTCCGCCTCGCTGATACGATTTAAGAATACGAACATTTTGGCATCCAGATTATCCATCATATGCAATACCAATGCTTCCGGGAAGAGAGGGATGACTGGAGAAGCAAATTCCAGACTGCCATGGTGACTTAAGACCAAGTGTTTCAGCATGATCTCCAATTCTTCAGGAAATTCACCTGTTGCATTACGTAATGTCCGGATTTTTTCTCCCAGAATTTCACTGCCCAGAACAATATGCCCCAGCATTCTGCCGCTGACTGTATATTCGGGAATAATCTTCATTTGATATTCAGCGATTTTGCCTAAATCATGCAGCAAGGCCCCGGTCACCAATAGATCCTGGTTCAAAGCAGGATAAACCTGGCTGATGTGTTTGCATAGTCTGGCAACTGTCACCGAATGTTCCAGCAAACCGCCAATGTAATTATGATGGATTTTTTTTGCGGCAGGCGCTTTAATAAAAGTTTCCCGTAGTTCTTCCTGGAAAATCTGTTGTAATAGTCGCTGCATATAAATATCAGTTACGGAAACAATGATATCTTCAAATTCACTTACCAGGCAATCAATACTGATCTCAGGCGTTCGTAAATACATCTCTATCGGCTCGTCTTCTAATAGTTTGATCCTTTTCGCCGTCAGTTGAAGTCTTTCTCTGTATAACCCCAAATCTCCCAGCAACCCGACGACTTTGCCCGGCCCCAGTTCACCACTTACCTGGCAGCTGTCCCAGACGATCACATCCATATCCCCTGATTTATCCCCGATCTTAATATTGGTCAAATCTTTGCCGTCTTTTGTCTTACGGGTCACTTTTTCAACGATCAAATACTTTCCCCAGATTTGCTGTCCGGGTGCCAATCCTTTTATTTCTTTGATCGTATATGGACCTTTTTTTTCCACGTTATCTCCCACTCCTTTATTCAATGAACCGGTCTGCTGTATGACCCTACGGTTACGCCCGGTGCTTCCTGTTTGATCACTTTGATCAATTGTAAAATGCCCAGCGGTTCATTCACTGTCTTTAAAGGCAGTATGTATTTTGGGTCAATGTTCAAGTTACGCAGTTGGATCATATCAATTTTAGTCTTATGAAGTAATTTGAGCAAGGCTTCCACCTGTTCCGGCCGGTCGGTAAAGCCAGGATATGTCAACAGATTTATCGCTACTTTGACTTGATGTTCTTTGGCATAATGAATAGATTTTAGTACATTACTGAAATTGTAATTATGCGGGCGATGATAGTAATCATAATCCTCTTTGAGCGGTGAAAACATGGTCACCCGTATACTTTCGAGCCCGGCGTCACAGAGTTTTCGAATACCTGCGGTGAACCCGGCATTGGTATTCATATTAATCGTCCCTTCATCCGTCTGTTGTCTGATGATGCGAATAGCTGCTCCTATTTTGTCTGCATTTAAGGAAGGTTCCCCTTCACAACCCTGGCCAAAACTAATAATAGCTTCTTTAGCGGCTTCTAAATGCGCGGTACCCAATTCAACGATTTCTTCAATCTCCGGGGAGAATTCCAGACGCTTCTGTGCCGAAAATGCACTGGTGTGGCTTTCTGAGATACAGCCGATACAATTCGCATTACAAGGCTTGCTCGTAGGAATTCCTGCCTCCCAGCGGCGATAAAACAAATTCTGCGCTGTGAAGCAGCTGTATTCCAGCGCACAATTAGCTAACTGTCTGATTATACGGTTATGTGGATATTTTTTCAGAAAAGCTGCTATTTTTTCTGGCAATCTTTCAGTATTATAATTTTTCGGATGCCATTTACGATGTTCATCTGTCTGTATCGCTGCGGCGTATATTTGTTCGTCTCTCAATCCCACTGCCGTATAGCCTAAAAGGGGAAGGTCGTTATGATCTTTGGAGACAGCAGCAGGGAGTAACGTACGCGTAAATCCCTGGGGTAATAATGCTGCTACTGCAGAATATTTGCCTTGATTGTTCCCACTGCCGGTAAGGGGTACTGGTCTATCGCTCTTCATTCCTACCGGAATATGGCCGGGCATCAATACCAGAGAAGCCCCTTTGGGTAAAGGTATCATTTCATCCGGCATCGGTTCTACCCAGCCCGAGCCAGTTTGGCCAAGCATTTTTATCTGCCGGTGCTCCCTGACCTTGCCTGTGTTATCAGCAAACAATGTTAAATACATGAAAACCTCGTTCTCTTATTCATTACTTCCTATAGATTAACGTAAAGCCAAGCATAAAAAAAGCCCCTTCGAGAAGGAGCCTGGGAAACACTTTCTTATTTTCGCAGGAATTCCAAGGGGTCAAGGGTTTCCCCATCTTTGATAACTGCAAAGTGGAGGTGCGGACCCGTAGTTCTGCCGGTAACACCCACATAACCGATTACCTGGCCTTTACGGACCTCCTGTCCCTTATCAGCATTGAGTTTGCTGAGATGAGCATATAGCGTCTGCTTCATATCAGCGTGTTCGATCATAATGGTTTTCCCATATATATTCTTTGTGCCGGCAAAGCATACCTCACCGCTGGCAGCAGCTTTGACCGGTGTATCGATTTCAGACGCAATGTCCAAACCGTGGTGGAACCCAGATTTACGCCATCCATAATAGGAAGTGATCGTACCGGTCAACGGCCAGGCGTAAACAGTCTTCTGAAGGCCGCGGGATGGTTCTGCCATCACCGCAACCACCCGCACGGTGCTTTCGGGAATAATAAGCTTGTCTCCTATTTTCAAGTTTTCCGGGTTTTTATCCCGGTTAAGCTGGTATAGTTCTGCCACATCAATATTATATAACGCAGCAATACCCCACATGGTTTCCCCTTTTTTGATGAGATGCTGACGAGCATTGTCAACCGGCAGCTGAATGGTGTCGCCGATGGTTAAAATGCTGTCGGTTCGAAGTCTGTTTATTGCTAAAACAGTTTGCAGCTCCACATCATGAGACCTGGATATTTCCCATAATGTATCACCCGGTTTGATTTGATAATTTTTGCTTTTCAGATTACTTGCCGTAATGCTTTTTACAGCTCCGGGAATAAATTTTCCTTCCTTCAATGCAGCCTGAACTGGTGTATATCCTGTGGTCAGCAAAAAGCCAAATAAAATCAGACTGCTCAGGACTTTTTTAGTCACCTTAAGTCACCTCACATTTCTATCAAGGCAAAAAAATAAAGGCCCTAACGACCTTTATTATTGACTGAATAGCAGCAGTTTATTCTTATTGGTAGGATTTTCTGCCGTGACCGTTACGGCCAAATACCACCGGAGCGGCTCTCAGCAAGTCTTCATTGCTTTTGGTTTTCCTCATGGTATCACTGATCAATTGCATTGTTTCAACAGGATTATACTCGCTGAAAGCATTTCTTAAGTTCCAATTTAACTCCATTTCCTCATCACTTAAAAGTAATTCTTCCTTACGGGTACCGGAACGTTTCACATCAATGGCCGGGAATATCCTGCGCTCAGCAATTTTCCTTTCCAATACCAGTTCCATATTCCCCCGGCCTTTGAACTCTTCAAAGATAACTTCGTCCATTCTGGAGCCAGTCTCGATCAGGGCAGTGGCTATGATCGTCAGGCTGCCCCCTTCCTCCAGATTCCGCGCTGCGCCAAAAAACCGTTTAGGTTTATCCAGAGAAGCCGGATCGATTCCGCCAGATAGTGTTCTGCCGCTGGGCGGAACCACCAGATTATGAGCCCGTGCCAATCTGGTTACGCTATCCATCAGGATCACTACATCTTTCTTATGTTCAACCAGTCTTTTAGCCCGTTCAAGAATCATATCAGTAACTTTGACATGGTTTTCCGGCGGTTCATCAAACGTTGAAGCTACTACTTCCGCTTGCGTATTGCGTTGCATGTCTGTAACTTCTTCCGGTCTTTCATCAACCAGTAATATAAATAATTCAACTTCAGGATGATTGGCAGAAATGCCCTGGGCAATCTTTTGCAGTAATATGGTTTTACCCGCTTTGGGCGGTGATACAATAAGTCCGCGCTGCCCTTTGCCGATAGGTGATATTAAATCAATGATACGGGTAGACAATTCTTCTGATTTGGTTTCCAGATTCAGACGTTCAGTGGGATAAATAGGGGTCAAGGCATCAAAATGGATCCTTTTTACCGATTCTTCAGGCGGAAATCCGTTGACATTTTCTACTTTTAATAAAGCAAAAAAACGTTCGTTATCTTTGGGTGATCTGACTTGCCCGCCTACACGGTCTCCGGTACGTAATTCGAATTTTCTGATCTGGGAAGGGGAAACATAGATGTCCTCATGACTGGGTATATAGGCAAAAGGCCTCAAGAATCCATATCCATCCTGCATGATCTCCAGTACGCCCTGAGCTTGCAGTAATTCATCTGATTTCGTCAAGGCTTTGGTTATTTCAAAGATCAGTTCCTTTTTCCGTAATTTGGAATAACCGACCAGATTGACGTCTCTTGCCAGCTGGTACAATTCAAGCATTGTTTTATTGTCCAGCTCTGAAATATTTACTTTCAAAATCGTTCTCCTTTCTTATTCTAACAATGATAGTTTTTATGCAGGATTAAATTTATATGCCCATGCCTTTTAGCTGAATAAAGAATGAACAATACGGTCAAATCCCATGAAAAATATGCAGGTAATTTTGTGGTGTAAAAAATTCTGGGAGAGCAATCTCTGGTGAGTGATCCCATGAAAAGAATTTAATAATTAGATTATATCAATCAATCCCGGATTTTAAACACAATAAATTAATCTAATTTTAATTTAATACGGTTATCCTTAAATAAAGGTTTACGGTCTAAATCATGGTGGGCTTCGATATGACGTATAGTTCCCGAGGTACTTCTCATCACAATGGTTTGTGTTACAGCCCGGTGTTTGTAATATCTTACTTCTTTTAATAAGAAAGAGTTTGTTATGCCCGTAGCAACAAAAATAACATCATCAGACTGGACCAGTTCGTCTATGGTAAAGATCTTATTGATATCGGCAATGCCCATTTCCTTGCATCTTTTTACTTCACTTTCATCTTCAGGCCATAAACGCGCCTGAAAATCACCACCCAAACATTTCATAGCTGCAGCTGTAATGACTCCTTCAGGAGCTCCGCCGATTCCCATCAATATATCAGCCCCATTGTCAGCATATCCGGCAGCTACTGCAGGTGATACATCTCCATCTGTAATCAACTTGATCCGGGCACCGGCCTGGCGTACTTCCTCGATGATTTGCCGGTGGCGGGGCCGATCCAGAATAACAACCGTTACTTCGCTGATGAGCTTGCCTAAAGCTTTGGCTACTTGATGCAGGTTTTCCTTTACCGGCGCATCTAAAAAAACACGTCCCTTACATTCGCTGCCCACAGCTATTTTGTTCATATACATATCCGGGGCATGTAAAAGTTTTCCCCTGGGTGCAACAGCCAGAACAGCTATCGCTCCGTCACGCCCCCCTGCTACGTTATTGGTGCCTTCTACCGGATCCACTGCTATATCCACCTGTGGCGCGACCCCAATTCCAACTTTTTCCCCAATATATAACATCGGCGCCTCATCCATTTCCCCTTCTCCGATTACAACGATGCCGTCAACCGATACCGTATCAAACATTGCACGCATAGCCATAACTGCTGCGTCATCAGTAGCATCCTTGTCACCCTTGCCGACCCAGCAGGCCGCTGCCAAGGCTGCTGATTCTGTCACTCTTGCAAATTCCAGTGCTAACTCCCTTTCCAACTTCAAAACCTCCAATAATCTAAATAGATTGTTTCCAATCACTTAAAAATTTTTCAATACCAGCATCTGTCATCGGATGTTGTATCATCTGCATAATCACTTTATAGGGAATCGTAGCAATATGAGAACCTATTTTAGCAGCTTGTGTTACATGCATCGGATGCCTGATACTTGCTGCTATGATTTCAGTATCGATCATATATTGATCAAAGATAGAAACGATATCCTCCAGCAACTTCATACCGTCATTACCGTTATCATCGACACGGCCAATAAACGGACTAACAAAACCTGCGCCAGCCCGGGCAGCCAGCAATGCCTGGTTAGCTGAAAAAACCAGTGTTGCATTGGTGGCAATTTCTCTTTGATTCAGAATCGAGATGGCCTGTAAACCGATGGCAGTTAAAGGGATTTTTATAACTACATTGGGATGGATCTCGGCCAGCTTTTCAGCTTCCTGAAGCATGTCCCGCAGCTCGAGGGAAATAACCTCAGCACTAATAGGACCATCAACGATAGCCACAATTTCTCTTATCACCTGATGATAATCCCGTTTTTCTTTGGCTACTAGAGAAGGGTTGGTGGTAACTCCATGTAAAAAGCCCATTCGGTTAATTTCTTGAATCTCTTCTATATTAGCAGAATCAATAAAAATGCGCAAAAAATCATCTCCTTAAATTTCTTAAAATCACCTTTTTATAATTATAGAATTATTAAAAGAATTTTTTTTATTCTAACAGGTTATCGGGTACTTATAATTATTTGATTTTCAGGCAATGGCATATTTAACCATCTCTTTTAGCTGATCGATGGCAAAAGGTTTGATAATACAGCGATCAATGCCAACTGCTCGTGCTGCTTCCCTTACTTCCGTTTTAGCATCAGCCGTCATTAATATGACCGGGATAGTATTGTCCTCAAAAATCCTTTTTGCTGTTTCCAAACCGTTCAAACCAGGCATTCTCATGTCCATAATAATCAAATCAATTTTTTGTTCCTGGGTCGCGTGAATAGCTGACAATCCATCTCCAACTGTTATGACCTGACATCCTTCCCCCTCCAGAAGGTCTTTGAGCAGGCTTCTGATTCCTTTCTGATCATCCACAACCAAGATTTTTTTTGTCACGTTGACTAAACCCCTCACCATTATTTTCCATTTATTCGCGTCAGTTTTGTAATTTCCTCTTTTTAGCAGAATTTAATATCATAACAAGGAAAGAGAAGATGTAAAAATCAAAGCTGTAAAAAGGATCATTGTGAAAGCCAGAATTATTATGGGAGAAAAATATACAACCAATGCCTGGCCGGTACTTAAATCCAAGGCAGCCCGAACCGCTATGACTTGTAGTACCAATACCCAAATCATGCTTATTGAAGTAATAATAGCCCCCAACCAGTCCAGACCCAAAATCGTTGTGGCGTATAGCAGCACAGATCCTAATAAGCTCGGCAATACTGCGAAAGACAATGTTGCCAGCAGCCCCAGGCTGTTGCCGCGTTTATAAGCGATTTCGCTAAATAGCGAGAAGAACCCCGCGCTTAAGAACAATACCATCAGAGAAAACAGGATAACGGCCAAGCCAAATAGCCAGAAATATTGTGCTGGCAAACGTAACGC
This sequence comes from uncultured Syntrophomonas sp., assembly GCA_964574965.1. Classification (GTDB taxonomy): domain Bacteria; phylum Bacillota; class Syntrophomonadia; order Syntrophomonadales; family Syntrophomonadaceae; genus UBA1368. The sequence goes on from CAZNPR010000019.1 coordinate 14,006, forward strand.
TTCTTCTATGGGTCTTAATTCAAATGCTCCCTGATTGATTATCATCATACAAGTCAAAACAGCTACATATAGGATCAAGCTTGTTCCCCAGGGTTTTTCAGCCGCTAATTTTTGCATAGCCAAATGAGGATGAAACATAGTATTCCAGAGAAGATCGGTCAAATTCAATATTTTTCCCCCCCTCCCTATTTCATTTGCATCAGTTCCCGGGTTTCAATTATTTCCGGCGCTTTGACCTGCAGCATAAAGCGGTCAAAAAAGCTCTGTGAACTTATGACTTCTACCTTTGTTCCGGCAGGCAATCCCGCAATTTCTTCAGCAATTTGGATGGCATCATAGTAATTCCCCAGACTATCAACTAACCCTAATTCCAATGCCTGCTTTCCGGTCAGGACACGTCCGTCAGCAATCTCCCGCAGCGTCTCCTCGCTTATCTTGCCTTGTCGTCCATTGAATACCTGGGCAAAAAACTGCTCGTAGTTATCTGCTATCATCTCCTCAAACAATTTCCTTTCTGCTTCTGTTACAGGTCTGGTAGCCGAACCCATGTCTTTGAATTCACCACTCTTAAAAGTAATACTGTCTAAGCCAATTTTCTCGTATAGTCCCTGTAAGTTGGTCAATTCCATAATAACTCCTATACTTCCCGTAAGCGTTCCCGCGTTTGCCACCAGATGGTTGGTGCTGCAGGCAATCCAATAGCCGCCGGAAGCGCAGGTATCACTCATAGAAGTAACGATTGGTTTCCCGCTTTCTCTTAATCTATCCAATTCAATGGCGATTTCCTGGGATGCAGCTGTTGTCCCACCCGGTGAGTTAACCCTTAAAACTACGGCTTTTATATCTTCCCGCTCTGCTGCCTGGCGGATGCTTTCCATGATCTGTTGGGAAGAAGCCCCCGTTGTTCCACTCAACAAGGTAGATGTCGCATCACCTGCAATGACACCGTTAACTTCGATTACTCCAATGACCGCATTTCCTGCCCGACTGTCCGGAGCAGGGGTAATTATTTTGCCTAAGGACATCCCTGCAACCAAAAGCACGACTGCCGCTATTAGAAAAACAAATATCTTTTTCCCCATCTATTTAAACCTCCTGTGAAATATATACGTTGGTATAAGGGTTATTTTCGGATTTGAAAGCCTCCTCTTCATGGATATAAATATGAGGGATATTTTTTCCTGCCAGCGTTTTGCGCACCGGTAATTCTGCTTCATCCCCTGCCATTACCTGAAAATCCTCCGGAAGCTCAACCAAACAATTCTGCATAAATACTTTACCGCGCAGGGGGAAATATGCCCCCTTTATTTTCACTTGCAGTGCAAACCTTTTCATTCCGAGGTACCCAAGCAGTTGTTTCATCAGAAGTTTTATCATATCCAATAGACCGGTGGGCGGATTTTGTACGGTCAGTGCCAAGCCATCTACATATCCTACAGGTATTACGGCGATCTGGGCGGCGTGCTTGAGGCGGTAAGTGCGATAATAACCAAGATAACTTCCTTTCCCCTTATGATATACTGCAACGATCCTGCTTTTGAATTGATACGGATCCTGCAATTCCAAAGCAGTACTAAAAGTTCCGACAGGATATTGCCCGGTCAGCAAAGTACCAATTCTTACTGCCTGTAAAAACATATGAGGGTATTTTAAGAATACAGAACTATTCGCACAATGTTTTAAAGAAAATTGATATCCTTCTTCCTCCAGGCAGGTTATCGTTTTGATAAAATTCCTGAACTGCTGGTGCGTATATTTATCGCTCCTGGCTGCATCAGCCATATGTGTATAGATCCCTTCGATTTCAATGAAAGGATTCGTACTGAATGTCTGGCATATTTGCTCCGCTTCCTTTGTGCTCAGGCCAAACCTTCCCAGACCGGTATCAATCTTAAGGTGCGTTTTTCCTTGCATTCCCGTGTTTCTGCTCACCTGGTCCAATTCAAGGCTTTCAGACACAGAAGCGATTGTCAGGGTTATGTTTTGCTCCAGTGCCTTTTGATACTGTTCGGCGTCGGTCAAAGGACTAAAGATCATGATTTGTTTATCTATACCCGCGTCTCTTAAAGCCAACGCTTCCTCCAAATAAGTAACCGCTAAAAAATCGACCCCGTTGGCACAAAGCAATTGGGCTGTTTTAACGGCACCATGACCATAAGCATCAGCTTTTATCACAGCAATCAGTTTTACGCCAATCGGCAAATGCCTGCGCACAGTTTTTAAATTATGTAAGATTTTCTCCAGATCGATTTCCAGCCACTTGTCTATCTTATACAACTCATCGCCTGCCTGACGTTTATTTTTTTATGGAGCGGCTTATTTTTTGGTATAAAGGCAGAACTTTATTCCACAAGAAGTAAAAAAATGGTGAATAGATCTTGTCCATTTCCCCCATAAACTCTGTTAGTTCACCGCCAAAACCTTTTTTAAACCGATACAATCCGTACAAAGGGTTATTCTCATCTATATCACCGGAAACGCCACGAAAATCATACAACGTACAACCTTGCTTACGTGCCCATTTGATCATTTCCCATTGAATCAGATAATTGGGCATAACATTGCGGTCTTCGTTGCTGGAGGCACCATAAAGGTACCAAAATTTTGTATCCAATATTAACCCCAGCGTGGCTGAGATAACGCGGCCTTCGTATTCGGCTAAAAATATCTGGGCGTAATTCTGACTGACCATATAATCCCATATCCATTCAAAATATTGATAATCGCGCACCAAAAATTGATCCCGCTGGGCAGTTTCCTTTAAAATCGTATAAAAGATTTTTAAATCCTCTTTATCTTGTGCTTCTCTTACAGTTACACCTTTTCGCCCGGCAAGTTTGACATTATACCTCCACTTTTGATGCATATTGCTCAATAAAGTTATTTCAGAAGGAGTTATATCAAGGCGAAAAACAAATTTTGGCTGCACCCCTTCAAAGTCCAGTCCCGTCTCATTCAATTTAAATCCACAATTAGCGAGTATTTGCCTGAATCTATGGTTATCAACTTTTACTGCCGGATCGATCTTCAGGAAGATCGCCCCATGATTTTTGGCGATACGGCGGGTGCTGCTGATCAAAACCTGACATAGTTCCTCATTTTCCAAATCAACTACTGGTCCGCGCGGTGCGTAAAATATACTTTTTTTTATTCCTGGAATCGGAAGCCGACGTTTTAGAATCAGCATCGAAGCCTGGATGGTTCCATCTTTCTCCACCACCAGGGGCAAAGGTGCCCAGCCCATACCTGCTTTCACCATTCCCCATTCCCATAACTGCAGGAAATGACCCTGCGTATGTTTCGAAACAAATTGGTTAAAATATGCTTTCTCGTTTATATCTAATATCCTCGTAGTATACATCGACTGCTCCTTCATAATTTCTTTCACAGTTTGCGTAATGCTGAGCCGGCATATCCTTATTAATTTCTCCACTTATGCATAACATGCCTTTAATTTATCCCGGATTTTTTATTTTTTATCCGGATCATGTATGTTATCTACAAGTTTTGCGAATATTTTTAATTTTTCTACTTATTTCTCCATAAAAGGACTTTCATATTTTTGTTCGAATATTCAAAATGTAAACATCTTTGAAACTTCACTTTGAGGGGAGTGAGGTTTGGTTCTCTGTATGAAAAAGCTACAATAATGGGGGGGAAGAAATTTGAGAACGTATGCCGAGGAATATAAGAGAAAACTGATTTCTGCTGACGAAGCAGCTCAACTGGTTACTTCGGACTCAATCATTGATTATGGGATGTTCGCAACGAAACCGATTGATTTTGATGTAGCACTGGGCAAGAGAGCCGGTGATGGTCTGCAAAATGTAGCCATACGCGGTACCGGCTCTGTATTACCTATCCCGGAAGTAATAAAAAGTGATCCTGAACAGAAAACTTTTCAATACTTTTCATGGTATTATACTATGTTGGACCGCAAAGCTGGAGATATTGGCCTGGTTGCCCATAATCCCTTTAATTATCACGAAGCCACTCTTTTAGCCTATGACCCGTCTTTTCAACATATTTGGCCAAGTGTTTGGTGTTCACAGACTACCCCAATGGATAAACATGGCTGTTTCAATTTTGGTCTGGGCAATTCCCACAGCCGCGGGCTGGCACTCAACAGTAAAATCGCCATCGTGGAAGTAAATCAAAATTTACCGCTTTGCCTGGGAGGAAACGATGAATATGTGCATATCAGTGAAATAGACTATATAATTGAAGGCTCAAATTCACCTGTATTCGCCTTACCCGCCATGCCTGATCCAACACCTGAGGAAAGAAAAATAGCCGAGTATATTGTGGAGGAAATTGTAGACGGAGCCTGCATTCAGTTAGGAATTGGGGCTATGCCGAATCTGATCGGCAATATGATCGCACAATCAGATTTAAAGGACCTGGGCTTGCAGAGCGAAATGTTCTGTGATGCCTTTGTGTCTATGTATGAAGCCGGCAAAGTAACCAATGCCAAAAAAGCTTATGATATCAATAAGACTACTTATGCTTTTTGTCTGGGAACTCAGGATACCTATGAGTTTGTTGACGGGAATCCGCGTTTAGCTTCCTGTAATGTCAATTATACCAATGACCCGAGCCGGGTCGCAATGCATGACAAAATGATCGCGATCAATAATATCCTGGAAGTCGATCTGCTATCTCAGGTATGTTCAGAAACTTCAGGGCTGCGCCAAATATCAGGAACCGGCGGACAATTAGACTTTGTGATCGGTGCATTTCATTCCAAAGGGGGAAAAGCGTTTCTGGCCTTTTCTTCCACCTTCAAGGATAAAGAAGGCAAGGTGCACTCCCGGATCAGGCCTATGCTGACCACAGGTGCAGCAGTAACAGTTCCCCGTACCCAGGTACAATATCTGGTAACCGAATACGGTAAGGTCAACCTCAAGGCTATGTCTACCTGGGGCAGAGCGGAATCATTAATTAAAATCGCCCATCCTGATTTCCGCGAAGAGCTCATTCAAGCTGCCAAGGATATGAAACTTTGGTCACGTACCAACCGAATTCCTTTTTAAACTTTTAAATAAGGGATCACTCCGGCTAAGGAGATACCTGAATTGGTATCTCCTTATTTTATTTAATTTTTGTAAAAATAAAGGATATTGAATATGATATTAGAATATTCTAATATATCAAAATATATTGAAATTTTTTTGGGGGGGATATTGGTTGAGTACTTATATGGAAGAGTATAAACGAAAACTGATCACCGCTGATCAAGCGGCACAATTGTGTAAATCCAATGTTATTGTTGATTATGGTATGTTTGCTACGAAACCCGTTGATTTTGACGTTGCCTTAGCCAAACGCGCAGGAGATGGCCTGGAAAATGTAGCTGTGCGGGGTACAGGCTCTGTCCTTCCGGTTCCTGACGTTATTTTTCAGGATAGGGAGCAGAAAACCTTCCAGTACTTTTCCTGGTATTTCACTGCTCTTGACCGTAAAGCTGGAGATTATGGGTTGGTGGCCCATAATCCTTTCAATTATCATGAAGCCACCTTGCTGGCTTATGATGCCTCCGGTCAGTTCAATCATTTGATTCCGCAAATTTGGTGTGCACAAGTGCACCCCATGGATAAACAAGGGTGCTTCAATTTTGGGCTGGGTAATTCCCACAATCGAGGTTTAGCGCTGAAAGCCGACATTGCTATTGTGGAAATAAATGAGAACATACCCCGCTGTTTAGGCGGCAATGATGAGTACGTGCATATCAGCGAGATTGACTATATTATTGAGGGTTCCAATTCTCCTGTTATGGCTCTGCCGCCTAATCCCGATCCTACTCCGGAAGAAAGAAAAATAGCTGAATTTATCGTTGAAGAAATCATGGATGGCGCCTGTATTCAATTGGGAATTGGCGCGATGCCAAACTGTATTGGTAATATGATTGCCGAATCAGATTTAAAAGATCTGGGTATCCAAAGTGAAATGTTCTGCGATGCTTTTGTTAAAATGTATGAAACCGGCAAAGTTACCAATGCCAAAAAAGCTTATGATATTAATAAAAGCACGTATTCCTTCTGCCTGGGAATGCAGGAAACCTATGATTTTCTGCATGATAATCCACGCTGTGCCTCTACGAATGTCTTACATACCAATGACCCGGCTCGGGTAGCATTGCATGATAATGTAATAGCCATAAATAATATTCTGGAAGTTGATCTCTTAAGCCAGGTATGTTCAGAAACGTTCGGACTCCGCCAGATTTCAGGCACTGGCGGTCAACTTGATTTTGTCATCGGTGCTTTTCATTCCAAAGGCGGCAAAGGATTCTTAGCCTTTTCATCTACCTTTAAAGATAAAGAAGGCAAGCTTCATTCCCGGATAAAACCTTTGCTTACCCCCGGAGCTGTTGTAACCGTTCCCCGTACCCAGGTGCAATATCTGGTTACTGAGTATGGCAAAGTTAATCTCAAGGCTATGTCTACCTGGGGCAGAGCAGATGCATTGATCAAGATTGCCCATCCGGATTTCCGTGATGATCTGATTAATTCTGCCAAGGAAATGAAACTTTGGTCCAGGACGAATAGAATTCCTTTTTAAAATAGCAATAAGAAAAGACTGCTTACGGCAGTCTTTTTTATTTGGAGGTTATTATTATGCCTGCTTTTGCTGCAACGCACTCTTAATGAAGCCTGAAAATAATGGGTGCGGCCGATTAGGACGCGATCTAAACTCGGGATGGAATTGGCAGCCAACAAACCAGGGGTGCTCAGGAATCTCAATTATTTCGACCAATCTCCCATCCGGAGAGAGTCCGCTGATCGTTATTCCGTTTGCTTCTAACGCCTCTTTGTATTCATTATTCACTTCATAACGATGGCGGTGCCGCTCAATCACTTCATCAGATCCATAAGCCTGTTGCACCTTACTTCCTGCAGCTAAGCGGCAGGGATATACTCCCAGACGCATCGTTCCTCCTTTATCATTGATTCCTTCCTGATCTGGCATCAAATGAATGACTGGATGAGGTGATGAAATGTCAAATTCGGAACTGTTAGCACCTTCTAAATTACATACATGCCGTGCAAATTCAATAACTGCACATTGCATACCCAGACAGATCCCTAAAAAAGGTATTTTATTTTCACGGGCATAGCGAGCGGTGGCAATTTTGCCTTCAATACCTCTTTCTCCAAAACCGCCAGGTACCAAGATTGCGTCAATATCTTGCAGAAGTCTTTCCGGTCCTTCTTTTTCCATCTTTTCAGCACAGACCCATCTGATTTTAACTTCCGTGTTAAATTGAAATCCGGCATGCTTTAAGGCTTCGGCTATACTTAGGTAGGCATCAGGCAGTTGAACATACTTTCCTACCAGCGCAACATTAACGGTACTGTTCAGGTTTTCTACCTTGGTGACCATAGCCCGCCATTCGGTCAGGTCAGCTTCACGGCAATGCAAATCGAGTACTTTTATTGCTTGCCGATCCAGTCCTTCCCGGGCTAACATCAGCGGTACCTGATAAATGGAATCAGCGTCTTTTAACTGTATGACTGCCTCTTTGGGCACGTCACAAAACAGTGCTAATTTTGCCTTGATATCTTCTGACAGGTCTTGTTCCGTGCGACATACCAAAACATCTGGTTGGATACCAATGCTTCTAAGTTCTTTTACGCTATGCTGCGTCGGTTTGGTTTTCAGCTCTCCTGCTACTCTTATATAAGGAATCAAAGTAACATGTATATACATGACTCTCTCTTTGCCAAGATCAAATTTAAGCTGGCGGATCGCTTCCAAAAACGGAAGTGACTCGATATCTCCGACCGTCCCTCCGATTTCACTGATAACAATATCCGGGTGAGCCACTTTTTCTATCAATGTTACCCGTTCTTTTATTTCATTGGTTATATGAGGAATGACCTGAACCGTTTGTCCTAAAAAATCACCGCGCCGTTCTTTGTCAATGACTGACTGGTAGATCCTCCCCGTTGTAAAGTTGGCATATTTGGTTAAATTCTCATCGACAAACCTCTCATAATGTCCCACATCCAAATCCGTCTCGGCTCCGTCTTCCGTGACATAGACCTCTCCATGCTGATAAGGACTCATCGTACCTGGATCGACATTTATGTAAGGATCAAACTTTTGCATCCATACATTCAGCCCTCTGCTTTTAAGCAATCTGCCCAATGATGCTGCTGTTATGCCTTTACCCAGAGAAGAAACGACCCCACCAGTAATAAAAATGTATTTTGTCACAATCTGCTCCCTTCTTTCAACTGCTTAATAATAACGCACTAAATACTGGTTAGTTTACCGGATAATCAAGAACGATGACTTGAGTCGGGTAAGCTGGTTCCGATCGGTCAATCTGCAGAAAAGGTTTCTTAACAATCCGATCAAATCTAATGGTATAAGCTTCTGCCGGATCAATATCGAAAGAATTTACCGGCGTTTTAAAATGCATCGGGATCACGATTTTAGGTTTTAGCTGTGCGGTAATTTCATAAGCTTCTTCTGCATTGACCGTAAAAGTACCGCCAACAGGTAAAAATAATATATCATGCTCGCCTATCTCTATAACTTGTTCTCTGGTCAATACATGGCCAAGATCGCCAAGATGGACCAGATTTATACCATCAACTGATATTTTGTAGATAATATTACTGCCCCTTTTCTTACCATGGGCTTTGTCATGAAAGGATGGGATTCCTTTGATTTGAATATCTTCAAAGGAAAAACTGCCTGGGCCCCGGACGACCGAAGGATTTCCTCCCACCAGGTGGGACGCATTATGATCCCAGTGATCATGGCTGATGGTAACCAGATCCGCGTTGCCTTTAAATAGAGGATATCCTACTCCTTCGTTAAAAGGATCACATATAATTATTTTCTTTTCCGTCTCTAAAGAAAAGCAGGCATGACCCATCCATTTAATTTTCATTGAAATGTCAACTTCCCTCCTTTATTCTGTTCGTATCATAGAACCAATATCCCTCACCCTGGTAAACCAAACGATTATCCATATTCAGACGGGTATTGATCGAAGCCAGTACCTGACTAGTCTTTTTCTTCCCCATTTTCTCTGCGATCTCGTTGATCAGATCCAGATAAAAAGTTGCTTCCTTTTTCTTCAGTAAAATTTCTACCGCCCAATCTGCTTCACTTTTTTTCCTGGGTATCATAAAATCCCTCCTCACATTTGTTGTGGCGCTGTCACACCCAGTATATCCAGGGCATTCCTTATCGTAATCCGTGTTACTGCCATTAATAACAACCTGGCATTTTGCAGAGGTAAATCATCATTCAAAACACGATGGTGATTATAGAAACTGTGGAATAGGCCGGCTAAATCAAGAACGTAGCGAGCAATCCTGTGAGGTGCCAAAGTTCGAGCAGCAATCATAATTTCTTCAGGAAAATCAGCAATTTTACGCAAAAGATCCAGCTCTTCGTCACTTTTTAGCAGGCTGCAATCAATTTCCTTTAAGGAAGCCATTTTGACTCCAGCTACCTCAGCCTGGCGGAAAATACTGCAAATTCTGGCATGGGCATATTGCACATAATAAACTGGATTCTCCTGACTTTGTTGTTTCGCCAGCTGCAGGTCGAAATCCAGATGGCTGTCAGGGCTGCGCATTACAAAAAAGAATCGGGCAGCATCTTTGCCGACTTCTTCAATGAGCTCATCCAGTGATACCGTTGTTCCTGTTCTCTTGGACATACGTACTATATTCCCGCCGCGGTATAACCTGACCAGTTGCATCAATAATATATCAAGTCGATCGGGGTCGTATCCTAAAGCCTGCATAGCCCCCTTCATACGTGCTACATGGCCATGATGATCTGCGCCCCATACATTTATGACCCAATCGAATCCTCTTTCAAATTTATCCTTATGATAAGCAATATCCGCTGCAAAGTAAGTCGTAAACCCATTGGCTCTTTTTATGACCTCGTCTTTTTCATCACCGAAAATCGTTGATTTGAACCATAAAGCTCCGTCCTGCTCATAAATAAAATCTTTTTCCGTGAGCCATTGAATGATTTCTTCAATTTTGCCCGAATCATGCAAAGATTGCTCACGAAACCAAACGTCATATTGAATGCCAAAGTCCAGCAGTGTTTTCTTGATATAAGCAAGCTTTTCCTTCAAGGCATAATCGATCATCAGTTGCCGTCTGGCCGGGCTATTCATCTCCAGCAGACTTTTTCCTTTTTCCCTGATAATGTTTTTAACGGTCTGGATCACATCAGGTCCGGCATAACCGTTATCCGGAAAAATAACATCATGCCCGGTCAGCTGCAGATATCTCGCTTCCAAGGATTGGGCAAATATTTCGATCTGATTGCCCGCATCGTTGACATAAAATTCACGTTCCACTTCATAACCGGCTCTCGCCAGAATATTGGCCAGCGTATCCCCTAAGGCACCTCCTCGGGCATTGCCCATATGCAAATTTCCAGTAGGATTGGCACTGACAAACTCAACCTGGACTTTCAGGTTTAAGGAATCATTATATCCGTATTTATCTCCCATCTGAATCACTTGGGCAGGAATATCATATAACCAAGTATTGATGAAGAAAAAATTAATAAAGCCGGCACCAGCCACTTCGATTTTTTCGAATCGACTGATTTTATCACCGACTATTTCTGCAACAATTATTTCTGCAATCGTTTTTGGTGCCAATCGGGCTTGACGTGCCATTAGCATCGCCACATTGGCAGCAAAATCTCCATGCCCTTTTTCCCGCGGCACTTCGATTACATATTCAGGTATATTCTGAAAGGATAAGGTCCCTTTTTGCCTGGCACAATCAAGGGCTTCATCAATTACCGCTTTGATAAAACTTTTATTGGCTTCAATGCCATTCACACTACTTCACTCCTAAACAAACGATTTACTTTGCACATATTTAACAGCAATGTTGGTAAAACTGTTAGCGAAATATCTAAAAAAGGCGGCGGTTATTTTGCAGCTTAATTCCGGTGAAAGCTCTTTTATGACCTATTTCGATTCAGAAGAAGACGCGCTATACATCGTTGCGTCTTTAAAAGCTGAGGGATTCAGAGAAGTCCAGTTAAGTTACGTATCAGAATTCCCGCAGCAGAACTCATATTCCGGAAATTACAACTTATCATCCAAAATTCTGGGCAAGGGACATTATGACAATACCTTTGGACCTTTGCTTGCCGCCGACCCATCCGTAAGCGGAATGTCAGTTCAAACTGGAACGAATTCAATGGCCTCTTATCTGGTAACAGTTGTGACGAATAATGTTGATGCAGATAAAGCCCAGCAAATTTTAAATAGTAATAATGCCAGACATTAATATCCCCGATTAATGCCATAATTAAGCTAATCCATTCAGCTGTAATAATACAACACGATAATGCAAAAGTCATCTACATTATCTGCCTGATGAAAGAAATAAATACTCGTTTAACAAAAAATTAACTTATTCGAAGTGAAAGTTCGAAATAAATGAAACCTAGCTGGTTGATTTTCCATTTGCGGTTTCGAAAACAAGATTTTTAACTTCTCCTGTTCTATATTGTAGCAGAATTTTCTTTTTAAGATATCTAAATAATCAAAATCAATTTGCCGGTTATGCACTATGCAACCAAAATTAGGAGGTAGGACGATTGGATCATAAATCTCTGAATATGGTCATTTTCAGCGGCGATTATGATAAAGCTCTGGCAGCTTTGATCATGGCCAACGGCGCCAGAGAAATGGATGTACAAGTAACAATGTTTTTTGCCTTCTGGGGCTTGTTATTGATCAGAAACCCCAATCATTTATCTGATGCGGACAAGACTATGTATGAAAAAATGTTCGCGGTCGTTACTCCCCGGCACGCAGAAGAATTACCCCTATCCAGAATGAACATGGCCGGAATAGGTAAATCAATGCTGCTGAATATGATGGATCAAAATGATACACCGCATTTAATTGATTTTTTGAATGGAGCGCAGCATAAAGGAGTAAAATTCTATGCCTGCAAGTTATCTTTGGAGATCATGGGTTTTAAGCCTGAAGAGTTGCTCGAAGGGGTAACTGTCGTTGAAGTCAAAGATTACCTGCAGGATGCATTGGCTGCCAATATGCAGCTATTTATTTAATTTTGCATGAAAGTGGGCAAAACCAAAGAGTATTCATAGTATATATAAACAATTTACATCAGGAGTGTTTATATTATCAATATGGTATTCGATCCCTACGGCTTCAGAAAAAATATAGCGGGAATCAATAGTCAGGTTCCAACGATCTCAGGCAAGAAAGTAGCGTACATTAATTTCGATAACGCTGCCAGTACACCACCTCTCATTTCCACGATTAAAGAAACGGAAGCTTTCATGCAATGGTACTCAGGTGTCCACCGTGGTACTGGATATAAATCCCTCATTGCTTCTAAATCATACGATTTTTGCCACCAGATCATCGGTAAATTTGTCAATGTAAATCTGGATACTAATACTGTGATAATGGTTAAAAATACCACTGAAGCGATCAATAAATTATCCTATCGCTTGCCGTTGAAAAAAAGTGATATTGTTATCAGCTCCATCATGGAGCATCATTCCAATGATTTGCCATGGCGTCAAAAAGCCCAGGTCGAATATATTGACCTGGATCAAGCCGGTCATTTGTCTCTGGAGGATCTGGAAAAGAAATTAAGCCGTCTGTATCCGCGTGTCAAATTATTGGCTATTTGCGGTGCTTCCAATGTCACCGGTCAATTGAATAAAA
>CAZNPR010000019.1:26823-31439 GCA_964574965.1 uncultured Syntrophomonas sp.
GTCAAATTATTGGCTATTTGCGGTGCTTCCAATGTCACCGGTCAATTGAATAAAATTCATGATTTTGCTTATTTAGCCCATAAGTACGATACTCCCATTTTTGTTGATGCTGCCCAACTCATTCCTCATAACCCAATTGATATGAAAGATGATCATGATCCTTATCATATAGACTATTTAGCCTTTTCCGGCCATAAGATTTATGCTCCTTATGGATCTGGCTGTCTGATTGGTCCAAGAAAAACCTTTATGGCTAATGAACCTGAGTATAGCGGCGGCGGAACGGTAAAAATGGTATTACCACATAAAATTTGGTGGGCGGATCTGCCTGAAAAAGAAGAAGCCGGGTCTCCAAATGTTATCGGAGCCTTTGCTCTGGCCAAATCCCTGCAATTAATGGAAAGTATAGGCATGGCCAAGGTGGTTGCTTATGAAAAATCCTTAACGGATTATGCATTAGCCAAACTGAAGGAAGTACCCGGCATTTCGATTTTTGGAACTTCGCCCCGGGTCGGGGTGATCAGTTTTAACCTGACAGGTCTTCATCATGCTTTGGTTGGCGCAGCCCTTTGCTATGAAGCTGGTATTGGTGTCAGAACTGGCTGCTTTTGCGCCCAGCCTTATGTGCGGAAATTGCTGCAGATGGATAAAAATCCTGCATTGGAGGTCCCGTCCTTGAATGATAATTGGACCAAAATGCCAGGAATGGTTCGAATCAGTCTTGGCGCCTATAATACTGCTAAAGAGATTGATATATTGGTTAAACAGTTGCATACCATTGCCCTTAACCGCAGGCATTATTTAAAAGAGTATTATTATTCAACCTCTAATAATGAATTTCTTCCCCGAAACAAGAATTGGCTTAATGAATGGATAAATAGAACCGTTATGACTAATTTTGAATGACCGCCTTAAAGACTTGAAAGTATGCTAATAGAATCAAGAAAATTATAAATCTTTTTGCTACCTTCTTTTTTATATATATGCTATTTTATAGCAAAGACCTTTGATATAGCATTATTATCGAAAGGTGGATTGGTTTGGAGAATTTTCTGTCAGCCTTAGAGCCATTATTAAAGGAAATGCCCGAACGGGACAGACAATCTATTATGGAAAAATATCAGCAATATTTCGAATTAAGCATCCGTCTGGGCAAAACAGAAGATGAGATCGTAAATTTTTTGGGCAGCCCTAAGACAGTGGCTCGCTATATAATCGCCGACTACCTGGTTAAAAAGGCAGAAGTAGATTCTACTTTCAAAAATATTTATAAAGCCGTAACCAGTTCCATTGGTCTGGGTATTTTTAATCTGGCCTTTTTCTTCGGACCATTTCTCGGTTTGAGCGGCGCGTTGATCATCCTCTTTATTGCAGGTCTGGGAATCAGCTTTGTAGGAATAGAAATTTTAGCAGGTGTTATTGCATTTCCGTCTCTACCGAATCTCCTTGCCTTGCCTCCGGATCTTTTTGCTGATACATTTACTAGAATGGGCACCTTCTTTGTCTCCATAGGATTGATGGCCTTTGGCCTGTTGTTCATAATCGGAGATTATATTCTGGTGGGAATTTTTTATCGCGGTACGCTGAAGCATTTAAAATTCCATTTAAGCAGTTTGGCAAAGGAGGCTTTCTAAATGTTCGGCATCAGCATTAAGAAAATCGTCACCTGGTTGATTTTTATTATATTTGGGAGTTTTACTGCGGCTCTTATCCTCTACCTGTATAGTGGTTGGCTATAAATAACCAGCAATTGAAATTCTCTATTAGTAATTATTAAAAGGAAAAATTAAAAAGTGAGGTAGATTACATGCAAAACAATCCTATTGTTACCTTGGAAATGGAAAAAGGCGGTCAGTTAAAAATAGAACTGTTCCCCGATATTGCTCCTAACACAGTCAATAATTTCATTTCTTTAGTAAAAAAAGGTTTTTACGATGGTTTGGTATTCCACCGCGTGATTCCCGGATTCATGATTCAGGGCGGCTGTCCGCAGGGAAACGGTACGGGCGGTCCTGGTTATCAAATCAAAGGTGAATTCTCCCGTAATAATTTCTCAAATACCTTGAAACATGACCGGGGTGTATTGTCAATGGCAAGAGCAGCCAGACCAGACTCAGCCGGTTCTCAGTTTTTTATAATGGTGGATAAGGCACCTCACTTGGATGGTGATTATGCAGCTTTTGGTACTGTTATAGAAGGAATGGAAGTAGTTGATGCTATCGTAAATACAAATCGCGATTTCAGGGATAAACCCTATGAAGAGCAGAAAATCAAGTCCATGACCGTTGACTGCTTTGACAATGCATATCCGGAACCTTTAAAAGCTTAATCGATTAAGATGCGCGCTAAAAACCGGGACAAATAATGATCCCGGTTTTTCCTTTACAATTTACACCTCGCCTTTAGGCAGGAGTATTATATGATTAAATGACCTGGCTTACAGTCCGCGAGGGGAAGGTTGGAAATAAAAAAACTTCTTGACCGACTACTATGCCGGCATCACGCAAAACTTCCCTGACAGTCTTGTCTGCCAAATCCGGACGATTATTCTGTTGACTTAAATGTGCCAGCATCACCTTGGTGCCTGATTTATGCGGGATACGCGCTAAAACCTGCGCCGCCTGCCAATTGGATAGATGCCCCTTGCTGCTCCTGATGCGCTGTTTTAAAATTTGTGGATAAGGGCCGTTTTGCAGCATATCTATATCATGATTGCTTTCCAGCACCATCAAATCAGCGCGGGCTAATGCCCTTTCGATTGTAGGGGTCACAATGCCCAGATCAGTTGCAATAACCAGTTTCTTCCGGTTGTGATAAAAGCAAAACCCAATTGGATCCGCAGCATCATGGGAAATACTGAAAGGCTCTATTTCCGTTTCTCCCAATATAAAATGGCCGTCAATTGCTTGTACACATTCAGCCGGCAAATTTCCCATGCAGCCTATATTCTGCCAGGTACGGCAACGGGTATAAACAGGTATTTTATACTTACGCACCAATACATCCAGACCATTAATATGATCACTATGCTCATGTGTAATCAGAACACCTGCCAATTCGCTTACCCTTACGCCTAGTTCGGCCAAACCCTTTTCAATTCTGCGGTTGCTGATTCCTGCATCCACCAGTATTTTGGTGGATCCCATCTGAACGAAAACTGCATTACCTGTGCTGCCACTGGCAAGTATATGTATTTGCATCTCTTACTCCCAAACTATCATTGTGCTTTCTCAAGTATTATAGCGTAAATTGATCTCTTCCATGGCAGTAAATTTACATAAAGTCTTAAGGAAAAACGATTACAAGCAAGACCCCTTTTTTTCCCCTTAATGCTTAATAAAACATCATTGTTCCTTTTCAATAACTGAGACGGCTACATCAACCGTGCCGTTTCTTAAGAAAGGATGCCTCGCCAGCAAGGCAAATTTACCATCATGATTTAAATCAGCCACCAGCGGCTGCATATGAACATCCGCCGCCCAGGGATAGAAGGCATGCCCGGTTGGAATAAACCGGGCGTTGCGGGTCAGTGCAACCTGCCAGTCCCCTAAGAGGCAGTTAACCACCAAAATGTCACTGATACCGTCACCGTCAAAATCACCGGTCAATGGTGTCCACCCTTGCCCCACCCCCCAGTTCTTCAGCCAGATAGCTTCTCCATTTTGGGGTGCCGGCGTGAAATGGTCCCCTTCACTGAAAGCAACCTGCCATTCACCGGTACCGGGATTCCACACCACGATATCATCCCGGCCGTCACCATTGAAATCGCCGATCATCGGGATCCACTGGTCACCCTGTGCCCACGGTTTAAGCCAGATAAAATTGCCAGTGCCCGGTGCAGGTATGAAACCATTACCGGTGCTGAGTGCAACTTGCCATTCACCTTCAGGGGGATACCAAACCAAAAGGTCAGCCTTGCCGTCACCATCAAAATCCCCGATAAAGGGATGCCAATCCTGGCCCCTTGCCCAGTTCTTCAGCCAAATAAAGTCTCCCGTTCCCGGATGAGGGATCAACTTTTTTGTATCACTTAAGGCCACCTGCCATTCACCCTGTCCGGGGTCCCAAACTACTACGTCATCGATCCCGTCACCGTCAAAATCGCCTATAAACGGTTTCCAATCATTCCCAACCGCCCAGTTGGAAAGCATCAGAGTATCACCGAAGGACGTCTTGTCAGCCTGACGGTCCGGGAAGTTCTCCAACAGGCAGGGACAATAATACCACGTGCCATCAGCTGCTGACCAGATGATCAAGCCACTTCCGCCGGAGTCCGCTAATGACCCAACCATGATTTTTTTGTCCGTTCCGGGGAAGAAATTGGTCTCCCGGCTCGAAGGTACAAAGTCAACCAAATCCATCATAGATACGAACGCGAATCCTTGCTCTTTAAAAGCCCGGATAAGCCTTTTTAAATATGAATTCTCCGCGTAGGTGTTGCCTGATCCTGTCAGCTCAATAAAACTAAACTCTAAATAGGGATGATAGAAAAATGACGCGAGTTCGTCTTCCCCATATTCATCCAGGGAATCAATAATTCTTGCAATGGTCTCCTCAGCCCGCAATCCATCAACATAATACAAAGGTGTTGGTATATATATGACCCCTCTATAAAA
>CAZNPR010000020.1:0-28273 GCA_964574965.1 uncultured Syntrophomonas sp.
CCTTTTATATATCTTTAGTTCATAATATGAGTTATTAAAATACTCGGTGTCATTTCCCAAAGATTGTGACCAAGAAAAAAAGCTGACCATTGGTCAGCTCAGATCTCTGATGAGCAGGGACTTCACCGAAAATCACAAACTAAAATTTGAACTTGGAAATAATAATTTTAAGGGTGTTTATTCTTCCCAAAAGAGCGAAGAAAAGAGGATGAAAACCGGATAGATCTCTAGACGGCCAATGAACATCAATGCGCTGAGAACGTATTTGCTGATATCAGGCAGATGACCGTAATTCTGAACTGGACCTACCAGATTAAATCCTGGACCAATATTGCCCATACAGCTTAGACTGGCTGATATACTTGACATTAAATCAAGTCCAAATACGCTTAATATTATGATTCCGGCTGCCACGATCAGAACATAAATGAAGAAAAACTGGAGAACATTGATGACCAAAGCCTGATTCAGTGGTTTGCCGCCATAACGTACCGGCCATACAGATTTGGGATGGACCATCTGCTTAATCTCTACTTTGGCATGTTCAAGCAATATGATATATCTGCTTACTTTAATGTTGCCGGCCGTAGAACCTGCACAGCCGCCCACCAGCATCAGTACCAATAGAATGACTTGGGATCCGGGACTCCAAAAATTATAATCAGCGGTAGCAAAACCGGTGGTGGTTATAATGGAAACCACTTGGAACACACTTTGCCGGATCCTTTCTTCCCAGCCTGGGTATTGGGCGATACCTATAAATACGATGGAAGAAGCGATAAGTACGATGAAGGTATATAATTTAAATTCAGCATTGGCCAGGTAACCTTTTAATGAGCGATTGCGGAAAGCCAAAAAATGAAGCGTAAAGTTTGCGCCGGCTAAAAACATAAAGGCAATGACGGTCCATTGGATCAGCGGATTATAACCAGCAAGACTGGAATTTTTGGTTGAAAATCCGCCAGTGGCCATAGTGGCAAAAGTGTGACAAATAGAATCGAACAGGTCCATACCGAAAAAACATAACAAAATAATAAGGACGCCGCTCATAACCAGGTAGGTGATCCACAATAATTTTGCGGTTTCCCGTATTCGCGGGCTGATCTTGTCAGAGACAGGGCCAGGAACCTCAGCGCGGAATATTTGATTGGCGCGCACGCCCACATTGGCTATGATGGCTACAAATAAAGCCATGATACCCATGCCGCCCAGCCAGTTGGTCAGGGCCCTCCAGAATAAGAGACCTTTTGGCAGAACTTCTACATCAGAAAAAATACTGGCACCGGTAGTGGTAAACCCTGAGACTGTTTCAAACAGGGCATCAGCAAAAGATGGAACATAACCGCTTAACAGGTATGGCAGTGTACCGAAAAGTGATGCTGCCAGCCAGCCAAAAGTAACCACCGCGAAACATTCGCGGTAATTGATGTCCATATTATTTTTGTCTTTGATGAGCAAGTCGAGGGATGCACCGATCACCAGGGTTATAATGCCGGCCAGTATCATGCGGCCCAGTATTGCTTCTGCGTAAATGAGTGAGCAGAAGGATGCCGCGATAATCGCTAAACCAATGATCAATATTATTTTGGCGATATAATTTAAGACCACTGATGTTCTTATCACTTTTTTATCCTGCTGCTAAATAATTTTTCAATGGTATGGATACTTTCAGGTAAGGTAAAAACCATGACCTGGTCTTCGGCCAGGATCCTGAAATCCCCGGAAGGAATATGGACTTCTTCATTCCTTACAACGGCTCCAACAACACTTCCAGCCGGGAACCTGATATTCTGCAGCTGCTTGTTTACCACGATTGAACCGGTATGGGCTTTAAATTCGATCATTTCAGCTTTTTCGTGAACGGTTACCGAAATGATATCACCACGGCGAATGTATTTTAAAATATAGCCGGCAGCAAGTACCCGGGGGCTTAAAACCACATCAACACCGATTTGGGTCATGAGCGGCATAATTTCTTCTTTCTTAACTTTGGCGATGGTTTTTTTGACCCCTAAATTTTTAGCGATCAATGAAGATAATAAATTTAACTTGTCGTCATCGGTAACAGCAACGTATATGTCTGAATGACCAATATTCTCTGCGGTCAATAGATCCAGATCTCCCCCGTCTCCGTTTATCACCAGGGTCCGACTCAGAGAATTTGATACCTCCCTGGCCCGCAAGGGATTTTTTTCGATCAGTTTAACATTAATATGCTTTAACTGATTTTCCAGCAATCTGGCCAGATAATATCCGGTCCTTCCTGCACCTAATATGGTAACATGCTCGATTTTTTTAGCTGAAATACGAAGTGATTTCAAAACCAATGATATATCTTCTGTTTTGGTAAGAACATATACGTGGTCTCCGCTGCGGATCAGATCGTCACCACTGGGTACGATCATCTTATTGTTGTGAACGATGGACAAAATCACATATTTGGAGGTATCAAGGTCTTTGATCTGCTTACCCGCAATGGGTGAATCTTCTTTGATCACAAATTCCACAAACTGCACTTTTTTATCCGAATAATAATCCACTTCAACGGCTTCCGGGTTTTTTATCAGATTAAATATTTCATAAGCGGTAACCATTTCTGGATTGATAATAAGGTCTATTCCCAATAAACCAGCCAGGGAAAAATGAGGCTGGTCAATATACTCTGTATCTCTTACTCTGGCAATCGTTGTCTTTACGCCATACTGTTTAGCAACAAAACAGGCGATCATGTTGAGTTCATCAACTTCCGTTACCGCTACGACCATGTCAGCATTTTTAACCCCGGCTTCTTCAAGCACCCGCCATGAAGAACCGGTCCCATTGATGACCTGAACATCCAGTATCTCGTCAACTAACCGGATGCGTTCCTCGTTGTTATCTATGAGCACTACGTCATGATTTTCATTGGACAATAATTTGGCTATGCTGAAGCCCACTTTGCCAGCACCGATAATGATCGATCTCATTTTGCATCCCTAAACATTAAAGCGGAAATTGATGATATCGCCGTCTTTAACGATATATTCCTTTCCTTCAAGCTTGAACAGGCCCTTATCCTTCACCAGGGCAACACTTTGCAAGGCAGCCAGATCATCATATTTAATCACTTCTGCTCGGATAAAACCTCTTTCAATATCAGAATGGATCTTCCCGGCTGCCTTACGAGCAATGGTATTTTCCATAATAGTCCAGGCTTTGACTTCATCTTCACCCACTGTAAAAAAGGATAAGAGGCCCAGACTGCTATACATCATACGGGCAATTTTCTCTACGCCCGATCGTTCGATACCGATCTCCTGCATGTACATTTTTTTATCTTCTTCATCCAGCTGGGCAATTTCTTTCTCAATGCTGGCAGACACTTCAATGATATTTATTTGATTGGAACTAGCGTATTCATACACTTCATTTTTCCCTTTAAATCGAGAGTTTTTAATATCGTCTTCAGATATGTTTAGACAAATAAGCATCGGCTTGTCAGTTAAAAATTGATAGTTCGACAAAAGTTCAGCTTCTTCATCATTAAAATTCAAAGAGGAAAGGGGTTGACTATTTTCCAGATTATCTTTTATTTTCTCCAATAGTTCCAATTCCTTAAGCATACTATGCTTCTTTTTATTTTCATTGATCCGTTGGATCCTTTTTTCAATCAGATCCAGATCAGCCAGTAAAAGTTCGTAATTTATGGTTTCAATATCTTTGACAGGATCGATCTCTCCGTTGAATGAAGGGACATTTTCATTGTCAAAAACTCTTACGATCTGCAGCAGAGCATCTGCTTTACGGACAGAATCCAGAAATTGGGCAGTGTTTTTTGCCATCCCAGGAACCAGAGACGGAACGTCAATGACTTCCAACTGGGCATAAGTGGTTTTTTTTGGTTTAAACAGACCGGATAAATAGTCGATCCGTTGATCTGGTATCCTGGCAATCGCCAGATTCGGCCTGGTGTTATTTAAAGTATTCTCTGTATGATTGGTGAGTAATTCGAAGATTGAGGTCTTACCTGCTGAAGGTAGCCCAATGATCCCTAACTGCATTATTATCGGTTCCCTTTCCTTTTTTGATAGCATGTTCCATATTAATTTACAATAATATTATTATGTAAACTATTACAAATATACTGCTTCATTCTTGTTAAAGAGTAATTTCAGATAATGATAGAATAAAGAATATTCCCGTTACCGCAATGCCCACCATCAACATGACATAACCGCCGGTGGTGCTGAATTGATATAACCTGGCTGCATTTCCCAGAGTAAAGAAAAACAGTGCCACCGCCAGGATCAACAATAGGACGATA
Organism: uncultured Syntrophomonas sp.; assembly: GCA_964574965.1. Taxonomy (GTDB): domain Bacteria; phylum Bacillota; class Syntrophomonadia; order Syntrophomonadales; family Syntrophomonadaceae; genus UBA1368. The sequence continues at coordinate 4,304 of CAZNPR010000020.1, forward strand.
AACGACGGCGCACCGGAATTGGGAAAAAACAATAATAAGTATAAGCCATAAAGGGCAATAAAGACAACATTTATGATCAGTAATAATTTATAAAAACCATCTGCCTGCATATCGATGCCTTTCTTTTCCGGGGATAGTTCATCCATATTGACTATGTCGACAGAATGCTCTGCTTTTCCGGCAATCATGGCAGCCAATTCATCGCTTTCAGGTGTTAATCCATACAAGCCCAGGTTGGTTCTTAACAACAAGAAACCTGCATTGTTATCAGAGCCGTACATTTTAACGTATCCCAGGCCTTTAGCAGAATACAGGCCCGCAATAAATCCAGGCCAGCTCATTCCCAGTATGGAATAATAGTTTACCCTGCCCTGGATTTTTTCAATGCTGTTGATTTGATCCCATGGGATCCTGGCTTTTATAAATCCCCAACGAATGATCAATTGTGTTTCATCACAGATATATTCGAGGGTAAAAGCGCCCCATAGCAAAATTATTAAAATTCCGATAAACAAATATACCGGTATATAAAGCATGATCGCCAGCAATTTGTCATCTGGTCCCAGTGAAAAATTTATCCCCCAGATAAAAAATCCAAATACAAAGATACTTAAAACTAACCCTATCCATGTCCCATTCGATTTTTTTGGCTTAAACGCCATTCCCCACTCCCCCTAACGATAGAATGATTTAGTAATTATAAAATCCTTTTCCGCTTTTCATGCCATAATATCCAGCCCTGATCATGGTAGAAAACAAAGGGTGCGGACGATATTTCGAGTCGCGGAATTCTTCATAAAATACTAACATCACTGAATAGATCGTATCCAGACCGATCCGGTCTGCTAATTCCAAAGGACCTTCCGGCATGCCGGCACCAAGTTTCATCGCGGTGTCTATCTCTTCTTTACCCGCTAAACCTTCGGCATAAGCAAAAATGGCTTCATTGATATACGGTACCAGGATCCGGTTGACAATAAAACCAGGGGTTTCTCGGTTAACTACTACACTGGTTTTGCCGATCCTGTCCGCAAAATCTCTGCCCACATTGATGGTATTATCGCTGGTCTCGATCCCTTTGATCAATTCTACCAGTTTCACAGATGCTACCGGTTTGAAAAAATGCATTCCCAATACTTTGTCCTGGCGTTTGGTGGCAGAAGCAATTTCCGTGATCGATAAGGAAGAAGTATTAGAGGCTAATATTGTGTTCTTGTGACATATATTATCCAGTTCCGCAAAGAGCTGCTTCTTAACAGCCATATTCTCGACCACAGCTTCGTTGACCAGATCAACGTCATGTAATTGGGCCAGATCAGTTGTTCCTTCGATCCGGCTTAAAATCATATCTTTCTCTTCAGTACTGATCTGATCCTGGCTGACTTCCTGATCCAGATTGGCCTCGATGGTCCTTAAGCCATTGTTGACCAGCGATTTTTGCAGATCTCTTAACAAGACTTGCATCCCGGCACGGGCAGCAGCTTGCGCAATACCGACCCCCATAGTTCCCGCTCCTAAAACAGCAATTTTATTTATCGTGGTATTAATACCTCCCCTCTCCTTTCCTGGCAATATTATATTTTATTAATTTCTTATATAGTAATGACCGATGAATATTCAATGACTTTGCCGCTTCGCTTCGATTGCCGTTGGCATTTTTAAGTGCTCTGCGGATGGCGGTTTCTTCTGCAAAAGATACGGATTCAGATAAGGAAGAAAAAACAAGGACAGGTTCCCTGTAATCATCGTTTTTGTTCGCTATACCCTTTATCATGGGCGTCAGGTGATGGACTTCAATTAAGCTGTCATCTTCCACAAAGTTGATGGCTCTTTCCAAAATGTTTTCCAACTCTCTGACATTGCCGGGAAAATCATAACTTCTCAAAGCGATACGCGCTTTATTGCTGATGCCTGCAACATTTACCTTCAACCGATTACATATTTTTTCGATCAGGTAATCAGTCAGATAATCGATATCGATTTTTCTTTCTCTCAAAGGGGTGGTTTCCAGTTCCACAACACTGATGCGGTAGAAAAGGTCTTCTCTAAATTGTCCTTTTTTAATGAGTTCCTTAAGATTACGATTGGTGGCGGCGATCACTCTTACATCTACCCGGGTAGACTGCACTGCCCCTAATCGCTCAAATTCAAATTCCTGCAAGACTCTAAGGAGTTTAGCCTGAAGAGCGGGCTGAAGATCACCAATCTCATCCAGGAAAATGGAACCTCCGTCCGCCAGCTCAAATTTACCTGGTTTACCGCCTTTGATCGCTCCGGTAAAAGCGCCTTCACAATAACCGAAAAGCTCGGACTCGATTAAATTTTCAGGTATCGCCGCGCAGTTGACCTTGATAAACGGTTCTTTGCAGCGGGGACTGAAATTATGAATGGCATGCGCAAGCAGTTCTTTTCCGGTCCCGCTTTCGCCTCTGATCAGGACCGTAGAAGAGGTTTTCGCTGCCCGCATCGCCATTTGGCGTATTTTTTTCATTTGGGGTGAAATTCCGATTATTTCATTAAATGAATTATCCGTATACAATAAGTTGTCTAATTCAGAACGATAGTATTCGATCCTCTTCTCAGCAAGATTCAGCTGGGTAGATAATTCCTTGACTTTTTTAGCATCAGAAAAAAGATCTTTGGCAAACCGTTCAATGATCGGTACGGTTTCAATGATATGCTTATTAATGATCTGGGAAGCCTGCAGACCTAAAAATTCAAGGGCGGTTTCACTGACTGAACGAATATACCCTTTATGGTCGATGCCAATCAAGGCGGCATCAAAATAGTCAAAATCATTATTGCCGAACAGCTTGTACAATTCACTGGCGCCTTCCTGCATTAGGTCTGTAGAAACCACCAGCCCGATCAGCAGGCCGTTATTATCTGTGACAGGATAATGATGATAGCCGGTCTCAATAAACAATTTGATGGTTTCACTGATCTCATTTTCCGGTTTTATGGTAATCACTTTGGACTGCATGATTTCTTCTACCGGGGTAAAGGGAGACCGTTTCTGCATCAAGGCTCTGATCAAATGCGGACGGGTAAATATACCGACGATCCTATCATGATCATCAACCACCGGCGCACCATAAAGATGAAAGTCATTCATCAATCGACAGGCGGTTTCCAACCTGTCATTATTTTTAAAAGTGTGAAATTCCTTACGCATGATTTCACTGACTAACATTGACCTGCCTCCATTGCTGATTTCATTCAATCACCAAAACTGATGCCGATCGATCTCGCTGTTCTAATGATATCACTGTCGGTCGGAACTTTCTTGATATCTTTGATGGCTTCGGTAAGCGGAACTGCTTTAATCTGTGCTCCCTGCAAACTTACCATGGTACCAAATTGACCATTTACAAAAACCTCAACGGCTGCTGCGCCGTAACGGGAGGATAAGATCCTGTCAAAAGGAATGGGCTGTCCGCCTCGCTGCAGATGCCCCAGTACCGTTACCCGAGTCTCGATCCCGGTTTGGTCTTCTATGTCCTGGCCCACCTTCCTGCCGATGCCGCCTAATCTGATGGGATCATGACTGGTGGGAATCATTTTTTGTACTTCCATTTTACCATCTATGGCGGCCGCTCCTTCAGCAACCACGATGATGCTGAATTTTTTGTTGTGTTGATAGCGGAACTTGATCTTATCAATGATCCTATCCAGTGAATAAGGGATCTCCGGGATCAGGATAACATCTGCCCCGCCGGATATGCCTGCATGCAGGGCGATCCAACCGGCATACCTGCCCATCACTTCCAGGATCATCACCCGATGATGAGATTCTGCTGTGGTGTGCAATTTATCCAGCGCTTCAGAAGCGGTATTAACAGCGGTATTAAAACCAAAGGTCACATCTGTGGCCTGAAGATCATTATCAATGGTTTTGGGCACGCCTACGATTTTTACCCCCATTTCATGAAATCGCTGGGCAATATTTAAAGTGCCGTCGCCGCCGATAACGATCAGCCCATCACAGCCGGCATCGCTCATATTCTGTATCGCCTGGGCAGACTTGTCGCAGTATTGCGGTTCTTCTCCTTCCGGACTGATCAAATATTTAAAAGGGTTGTCCCGGTTGGTGGTGCCCAAAATAGTTCCGCCGGTATGACCGATGCCGGATACACTCTGGAAGTCCAGGGCTCGATGATGATTTTCCACTAACCCTTTAAATCCATCGATAAACCCCACAATTTCAATGCCATAAACACCAACTGCTGTCTTGGTTATGGACCGGATCACCGCATTGAGCCCCGGGCAGTCGCCGCCTCCGGTCAAAATACCGATCCTCTTTATATTTTTCAACACTTGCCCTCCTGCATGCAATTTCAATAGTGGGGCAGGCTTTCCCACCCCACAAATATGCTTAAATATTCTCTGCTTTAGTCTTGTTTTCCTTTAATTATGCCACTTTTTGCATAGGTTTTGTATGGGGAAGAATTGAATTTAAACCAATGAAACCGTTATTTAACCGGAAAGCCGGCTAAATATGAGGCAAATTCCAACGGCCTCTTAAAAGTTCTTCGCATTACAGTCGTGGAGAATTCGCTCTCGGTAGTCTTACGCGGTTTGGAGTTGACTTCGATCAGCCATAGCGCTCCGAGCTTGTCGATCCCTATATCCAGCCCCAGTTCTCCGTATATGGCATTATTCTTTTCTTCCAGTTGCGTTGCCACCCGCAAGCAAAGACCATTCACTTCTTCTATCTTTTGATCCACCCGTTCTTTATTATGAAACAGATAATTCAGTATCCGTTTACTGATCTCGACTCTGCCGCCGCTGCTTAAGTTGGAAATACTGCTTCCCCGGGGGGCGACCCGGACAAATTTTTTACCTAACTGCCAGTTGCCTTCTTTGTTCTTCTGATATATAATCCTTAAATCAAAAGTGGATCCTTTGTAAAGGGCCAAATTCAGGCCCTGCTGGACGATATATGGTTTATCTCCCCTGACCCGGGTGGTCTTTTTAAAGAACGCCTCGGCATTCTCAGCATAATTTTTAATTTTCCCCCGGCCATAGATGACAAAACTCATGGCTCCGCCAGAGTTTCGTGTGACCTTGATGATCCCCTTCCCAAGACTGCCATTACTGGGTTTGACAAACAATGTGCTGTATTTCTGCAGCATTTCTCTGAAACTTTCCGGAGTCAGGACTTTGGTTTCCGGCAGGTACCTTTTTAACTGCGGATCGGTGACCAGCAGCTGATATACTTTCCACTTGTTCAAAAATGACGGGTTAAAATATTTCAAATGAGGTAGCTGCATCAATTTTTGTTTGGTGGTCAGGTTTTTTGCCTCGGTGGCCCGGCTGGTTATCCGGTCATACACCACATCAGGCAAAGGATAAACGGCTGCTGCCCAGCTGCCTTTTTGGAAAGTGTATCCCCGGGTGGTTTTATTCTCCCAATTGATGGAACCGGGGGTAAAAATATAGACTTGACCGTTTAAAGAACGGCTGACATGGCTTAGATAGATCAGTTCGGCTTTGATACTGGTAGGGTCATATTGGCCTCGATGAGTCAATGATACGGCTAAAATGCCAATGGTAGGTCCCAGGTGTATATAATCGTTTACGCTGTCATATCTGATTTGCAGGCGCCTGCCTTTTTTCAGCAGCAGGGCACGGGTCAATTCCGGTGACAGCATGTAAGTACAGCGTTCGCCTTCTTTACAGACCAATCTGGTCAATACTTCGTTACTTCCTACCCTGATCCGGATGGTGTCCTGAACAGGGATCCCACACTTATCCCGCAATGCTTTGGAAATACAAATACTGCCGTGAATTTTCATCCGCTCACCTCTCCTTACTGATAAATCCTGCCAGATAGCGTAAATATAACATGGGCATTTCTACGGATCTAAGTCTGGTCTCCTGTTCACCGATCAGAAGAAACACATGACGGGCAGGCCTTAAATTGGTTTCGATAAACCACACTTGCCCTTTATTATCGATACCAATGTCCACTCCCATCTCCCCTGACTGGCCAATGGCTTTTTCCATTGTTTTTGCAGATTCAATGGCCAGATAACATATCTCTTCCATGATTCTCAGTCGCTGGTCTTCATCTTCAAAATGTCGGTGCAGCACAGTATCAAGTTTTTTCCCGCTGCCCCCCGAGGATATATTGCTGGTTATCGAGCCACGTCTGCCCTGCCGGCAAGCGATCCCAGTGGTTTCCCATTTTCCGCGGTCATTTTTTTGTACCAAAATGCGAACATCAATAATATTGCCATCCAGTCTTACCAGATCGATCTGCTGCTGTACAATGTAACCGCGATTCCCCATCACCTTCCTTAAAGCGCCTTGCAGACGGCTTATCGAAGGTGCATTGCCTTTAATGATCAGATTATTGATCTCATACTGGTACTCAAATCCAGATGAATTCTTCCTTTTGGTAACTTTGATTATGTTTTTGCCCCTGGAACCGGTGGTTGGCTTTAAATAGACAGCCTGATATTTTTTGACCATCATGTCCACTTGATTAAAATTTCTGATCAAGTGGGTATCAGGTAAATATTTAGCCATATCAGGGTTTTTTTTCATGATCTGATGAGTTTCCCACTTGCCGACTAGCGGCGGATTAAAAAAACGTGCACCTATTTTTTCCAGCCGCTTGCGATAATTGTGACTGACCGCATAAGCTTTCTCCCGAGGGTAGATCACATCAGGCAGCGGAAAACTTTTCTTCAGCCATCCTTTGGTTCCATAGGTATATCCTGTCACTGTACCATTGTTCCAATGGATACTGTTCGGATTAAAGACAAAACATATTTCGCCCAGTGCTTCTCCCGCATTTAATAATTGTTGAAAAAAGAAACCCTGATTGCCGAAGGGTCTGCCTGGTTCAGTGAATATTTCAGCTGAAATTCCCACTACCGGACCCAGATGCAGTCCATTAATGTCTTTTTTGATCCCGTAATTTCTTTCCGGCGTGAGATACAATCTTTTTAACAAATTGGAATTGGCAGCTAGTTTCATTTTTAACTTATCTGAATTGCGTACGGATATATTGAGCCGCTGTTTGCTTTGGCCGACATGAAAATAGACAGGCTCAGCATCACTTAACCCCAGTGTCTCAGCCAGATCCCGGGTGAGCATTACCGTCCAGTCAGGAAGCCTTGAATTTACGGAAGCACGAAACATAGTATAATTACTCATATTTTTCTCCAAAATTAATTAATGTAACTTATAATATGAAAGTATCTGCTTGTTTGCTAATATAGAGAAAAATATCAACACGGTTATGAAAACCAATCAGCTTTTGGCGAGGTGTAAAGATGAAAATGATCAGCGCCTGTCTCTGCGGCGCCAACTGTAAATATAACGGTGGGAACAATCTTGTTCCTGCGTTAAAGGAACTGGCGGAAGAAGAAGATGCTTTGCTGGTCTGCCCTGAAACCATTGGTGGACTGCCTGTGCCTCGATCAGCCTGTGAAATAAAAGGCGGTACCGGCCTGGATGTGATCTCCGGTTATGCCCGGGTAACTGACACTGAAGGCCGTGACCTGACGGATCATTTTTTAGCAGGTGCTTATGAAATTTTGGCCATGGCCAAAAACGCAGGAATCGATTGTGCGATTTTAAAGAGCCGCAGCCCTTCTTGTGGAGTTGGAAAGATTTATGACGGTTCCTTCCAATCCCGGTTGATTACCGGGGATGGTGTGACGGCAGCCTTATTAAAGCTGCACAATATAGAAGTTTTAACCGAGGCAGACATCTCATGCAAGGAGTGAAAATAGAAATGAAGGCAGTAAGCTTATTTTCCGGCGGACTTGATTCTCAACTGGCTGTCTTATTGGTCAAACAACAAGGAATCACTGTGATCGGGGTCAATTTCACCACCCCCTTTTTTGCAGCGAAAAAAGCTACTCTTGATGCTGCCGAAGCATTGGGGATCGAATTGATAACGGAAGATATCAGCCGGGAATATAAAGATATCGTATTGACCAACCCGGTCTATGGTTACGGCCAGCACATGAATCCCTGTATCGATTGTCATGCCTTCATGATAAAAAATGCCCGGCGGATCATGGATGAAACCGGAGCTCGTTTTTTGATCACCGGAGAGGTGCTGGGACAAAGGCCTATGAGTCAGAACCGCTCATCATTGCAGGTAGTGGAAAAGCTCTCCGGACAACAGGGCCTGATCGTACGCCCCTTATCAGCGCTTTTACTGAAACCGACCATCCCGGAAGCGGAAGGATGGCTGGACCGTTCAAAACTGATGGACATCAGCGGTCGCAGCCGTAAAAGACAGATGGAACTGGCTGTGCATTATGATTTGCATGAATATCCTTCTCCGGCCGGCGGTTGTCTGCTGACTGATGAAAATTACAGCCGCAGGTTACAGTATTTGCTTTCCATCAAGCCAGATGCTGATACAGAGGATTTCCGGGGTCTGCATTGGGGGCGTCATTTTGCGATAGGCGAAAACTTGTTGATCATCGGCCGGAACCAACATGAGAATGAGCAGCTGCTGGCAGCTGCGCAGCCTGGTGACATTCTGTTCACAGCGCCTGAGCATCCCGGCCCGGTGGCAGTGCTTAAAACGGCTGATACCAAGCCTGATCTGGAATATATTGCTGCCATTGTCGCCCGCTATGGGGATGGCAGAGACAAGCCCCGGGTGATGATGAAGCTGTTCTTCTCTGATGGCAGTATCATTCATACCATGCCGGTCACCCCTTTAAAGCCGGCTGATATTCCGGCTATGCTTTAAAAATGTTCAAGTCGATTTGCCGGTACATTTCCTGGTAACCATTGGCTGTGGGATGGCCGCCATCAGCAAGCAGAAGTTCGGATCGCACCCGGCCGTCCTCATCATAAAAGGCGTGTTCAAAATGGATGATGGGCAGATTATTTTCCCGGGCCAATTCCTCGATCCAGGCCCGCAATTTTTTAAGGGTCGTTTCCCAGCTTTTCACCTCAACGGCAGTGGGCATACCGATGATCACCCGGATCGATTCCCGCAATGCCCATTCGACCATGAGCTTAAGATTATATTTGACCCGGTCTAAAGACTCAGCGCAGACCACATCATTGATGCCCCCCATCAAAATCAGATGCGTTGGTTTGTGGTTGATGACATCCCGCTCAAATCTGGCCAGCATGTCGCTGGTGGTATTGCCGTTGATCCCTTTATTGATCAGCCGGGCCTCGATATTTTCACTCAATCTGGCTGCCCATGATGTTGCCGGCCCATAGGGAAAGCCGTAAGTGATACTGTCACCCAAACATACAATGATCATTTCCTGACGCATAAAATCTATGCCTCTTTCTATTTAGCCTGATATATGCCCGGTTCAACTTCTTGAATCATATCAGATTCCAATAGGTGCTGGATATGTTTCAGCACCATCAATTTTTCCCAAAACAATACGAAGGGACTGACATGCATACGATATATGAGTTTTTGCTGGGCAAGTTGATCTATATTTGCAGGATCCCTGGCTAAATAATTCAAGATGCGTTCCTCCCGTTTGTAGATCCGGTCTCTGAATTCCGTAAGACGAGGTACACTGTCGGTGCATACCTTTTTGATATGACAAGATGCCATGCGGCCAGGATTCAGTTCGATCAGCTTGTTGATGGAATCGACCATATCCGTCGGGTCGGAAAATAATTCGCCATACCAGGGACCGGCCTTGGTCAGGCAGATGTCTCCGCAAAAGAGAAAATCCTGTTCCGGAAACCAAAAGGAACAATGTCCCTGTGAATGGCCCGGGGTATGTATGACCTGCATCTTGGTTTTGCCGAAATCTATCATTTCCCCGTCTTTTAAGGTATTATCCACCTTGAAATTGTCGGTGAAATCATCTTTAAGCAGGCCTAAACTTTTAGCCGTATCCTGATAATCAGTCCCGGGCATCAATTCCGGCCACCGGTCAAAGGAATTGAAATGTTCAAAAGCCTCAATATTACTTAAAGGTTCGGCATCGAATTCATGGATCGATATTTGGGCATTGGCAAAGAATTTGTTGCCCCGGGTATGGTCAATATGATGATGACTGTTGATCACCCGGTCTATACTTTCCGGATGGACGGCCTGCAGAGAACCAATATCAGCTCCGGTATCGATGATGGCTTGGATCTCGTCATCAATATACAGGCAATTACAAAAAGTGAACCCCGTTTCACTCAAAACCAGTTTAATGTTATCACTAATATCTAATATCATAGTATCCCCCCCCAATATAAAGAAACCCCGGAATAAACTGATTTGTTCCGGAGTTCCACTATTTCTTTATAATAAGCTGGGTTTAGGCTAAGAATTATTCAGCTGCGGCGGCTTCCAGTTCGCTGATGATCGCATTCAGTTTATCAATGCTTTCGCCATATCCTGCCCAATTTCCTTCTTTTAATTGTTCGGTGGCCTGATCATAAAGATCCCGGGCCTGTTTGGCAAGATCCTTTACACTCTGGGCCGGCGTTTCCTCTGCGGGGTTATCCTCCGGCTGTTCCGGTTGTGAGACCGCCGGACCTTCCCCGAAAAGTTTGATCAAGGCCTGATCCAGGGTAGGTTCCATGACCAGCTTTTCACCAAAACCGGCAATGATCCGCTTCAGTTCCGGCAGTTTACTGTTATCTGCCTGCAAATAGATAGGCTCAATATAGAGAATCGAATTATCTACCGGGATGACCAGTAAATTGCCCCGATATACCCTAACTCCCCTCTGATCCCACAGGGTCAGCTGCTGCGCTATGGAAGTGTTCTGATTGATCCTCGATTCCACCTGCTCAGGACCGTAGATCGTTTCCTGCTTGGGGAAATTATAGACCATGATCTTGCCATAATTTTCACCATCCATTCGCGCTCCCATCCAGGCGATCATATTCGGCCTGCTCTTGGGAGAAAAGGGCATCATCAATACGAATTCTGCATCTTTTTCCCCGCTTAAGGTCATGTTGATATAATAGGGTTCCATTTTCTGCTGTTTATCGTCCACGATCTCATTGGGAATGATCCAGGGATCTTCTTTGTTATAAAACACCCATGGGTCACTCATATGGAAAGTGGTGTACATCTCAGCCTGCACTTCAAACAGATCTTCTGGATAGCGGACATGTTTTCTCAAGTCGGCCGGCATTTGGTCAATGGATTTATATAATTCCGGGAATATTTTGCTAAGAGTTTTAACAATGGGATCGGTGCCGTCAGCAACGTAAAAAGTAACTTCGCCGGTATAGGCATTGGTGGTGATCTTCACGGAATTGCGCAAGTAATTGTTGCCATAGTCGTCAAAAGGCTGCGAATACGGATACTTATTGGTATAGGTGTAAGCATCCAGAATCCAGAATAAATTTCCCTCTTTATCAATAACCAGATAAGGATCCCCGTCGAAAGCCAGATAAGGAGCAATCTTTTGGATCCTCTGTACCACATTGCGATACATCAATACCTGACTGTCATTGGTAATATCTGAAGACAACAACATTTTATAATCTTTTAAGACCCAGGCCAGCATAAGCTTGCGCGGCAGGGACTGGATCTTCACTCCCTCTTTGCCTTTATAGGAGGAGAAAACATTTTGTTCCCCCATCGGATAATCAAACTCTTTTTGTTTGGTATTCACGATCACGTAGTCATCGGTTTTTTCACCAAAATAGATCTCCGGCCGGCTGATCTTAAGGTCGGTAGAAAATTTCGGCGGGATATCCTTGATATAAAATTCCGGGAAACCTTCTGTGGTTATTTCAGTGACCGGACTGACAACCACCCCATAACCATGGGTATACATCAATTTTTGGTTGATCCAGGTCTTTGCCTGGGCCGGTAATTCTGTCTGGTCGATCTCCCGGGCTGACAGCATCAACTGGCGGCTTTCACCATTTAAAGTGTACCGGTCGATATCAACGTCGTTAAAAACATAGTAACTCCGAAGCTGCTGGAGATTTTTAAAAGTCGTTTTCGAGGGCTGCCAGTCCCAAAGCCTGATATTCCTGATGGTACTGGTATGTTTTGAATCATTGATATTCAAATTATAGTCCACGGTACGGGCGATGCTCTCCGCTTTATCCAGTCCGTAAGCCTGCCGGGTGAACTTGATGGCATTTTCCAAATAAGGACGCTCCTTGTTGAATTCATTGGGCTGTACCACCAGGCTTTGCAGCAAGGAAGGATATATGCTGCCAAGAAGGATCGCTACCAGTGCCCAGGTTCCAATGCTGAGATAAATAAAACTCATCTTTTTGATGAAAATATTGGCCAGTACGATCAAAGCTACGATGATCGACAAGATCAGCATTACCTTATAAGCCAGCAGCCGGGCATTGATATCTGTATAAGTGGCACCATAGACGATGCCGTTGGGAGAAAAAAGCAATTGATAGGCGTCCAGGCGATACCCCCATGCTTTTAAAGCAAAGATCGCCGCGACTAAAACTGACAGATGTCCTTTGGCAAAAGTAAACTCTTTCAGCCTGCCGTAAATTATTTGATTGGTGGTATTGGAAATATAGATCAGTACCATGGCGATCAGCAGCAAGACCAATAGCATCATCAAAGTCGAATAAATAAATTGATAGAAAGTAAGATCAAAAAAGTAGAATCCTAAATCTTTATTAAAGATCGGGTCTAGAATACCTACTTTCACACCCTGTAGATATTGCTGAACCACCAGCCAATTGTTAGTGGCTACGGAACTGACCATAAAAGCAGCAAAAATCGAGATGGCCAGAAAAATATATTTCGACGTTTTTCCGGACAATAACTCTTTCCACACCGGTTCAGGACGTTCCAGATAGATGATGTCCCGACCGTCATCTGTCTGCATGCGGGGCGTTTCCTCGACGATATTTTTCCGGGTCAGCCATAAGTTCAGATAAAACAGGCCCAGGGTCAAAGCGAAAATCACTGCATACAGCCCGATCTTATTTATCAGGATGGTAGTGAAAACATCCTGAAAACTGACCGATTTAAACCAGAGCCAGTCAATATACATATTGATCAGCAATGATACTGCCCCCAGGACCAAGAAAAACACGATCAACTTAATGGTGCTTTTGTATTGAGACATGAAAAACCTCCTCCAGGTATTTTTTCATAAATATATTTGATAGATAAATTTCCATAGCCCAATTATAGCAGATAAGCATAATAAAAAGTTGGGTAAATCGTGGACATTCATATAAAAGGCCGTTCATACCGGCAGCCAGATACAAATGCGAATTCTTCGGAGGTCAGTGTATCACATTATAGCCTGGATGGCATAGCCGGCCAGTTCTGATAAAGGGCCCGGGTAACAGCCAATGACAATGGTGGCGATCACACAGATCCATAATGCAGCAGTCGCACTTGTGCTGAGCTTAACAGGCACGTCTTCAACGTTTTCTCCGATATACATGAATTTAGCTACCCCCAGGTAATAATATACCGATACCATGCTCATCACCAAACCGATGATGGCCAACCACAAATAACCCGCCTGGATCGCTCCCGAAAACAAGTAAAATTTGCCTGCGAACCCAGCCATAGGAGGGATCCCTGCCAAAGACAGCATACATATGCTCATGATGGCTGCCAACATGGGAGAACGTTTGCTTAAACCGGCAAAAGCCTCCATGCCGGTTTGTCCTGAATCGGTTTCCACTGCTGTTGCCACCGCAAATGCGCCCACATTAGCAAAAACATAGATCATGGCATAAAAGAGCACCCCTTTGAGGCCATAAACATTGCCCGCCGTCACTCCCACTAAAAGATAGCCTGCCTGGGCAATGCTGGAATATGCCAGCAGTCTCTTTACATCCTTCTGAACCAGGGCGATCAGATTGCCGGTCAGAATCGTTAAAGCTGCCAGTACCGCCAGAAGCAGCTGCCAGTCAAAGATTGCTGCCCCGGGAAAAGCGGTTAAAAGAACTCGTGTTAAAGCAGCAAAACCGGCAGCTTTGGAACCAACAGACAGATAAGCCGTAATGGGGATCGGTGCCCCCTGATATACATCCGGTGTCCACATATGGAAAGGAACCACGGATATTTTAAAAGCAAATCCGGCCAGAATGATGACCAGTCCCGCGATCATAGCCGGCTGGTCCTTTATAGCCAGGCCGATCTCGCTGAAGTTGACCGTTCCGCTGACAGCATAGACCAGGCTTACGCCAAATAAAAGGATCGCTGAGGAAAGGGCTCCCAAAAGCAGATATTTGATCCCCGCTTCCCCGGACAGTTTATCTTCCAGCAAGTAAGCCGTCAGGATATAAAAGCTGATCGTCATTAGTTCCAGTCCAATGTACAGGGTGATAAACTCACCGGCAGCAGCCATCAGCATCATACCTACAGTGGCCAGGATCACCAGCCCGTAAAACTCACTCTTCCGGGATAATCTCCCGGTATAGCGACCGGACATCATCATGACCAGGACAGCGGCAGCTAAAAACAATATTTTAAAATAACGGCCGAACAGATCGATCTGGTAGACCCCGTTAAAAAGTGCGGTTTGCTCAGGGATCACCCCTAAACTAACAACCAGGATCAGCAGCATCCCCCCAAGGGCGATCGTGCTGATGATCTTATTATGCTTCACCGGCAGGACCAGCCCGAGAACAAGAACGGTAAGTCCCAGCAATGCAGCCATTATTTCGATGATGATCAGGGAGAAATCCATTACAGCATGCCTCCTATCTTAAGCAGTCCGATTTGCTGCGCCATCTCTCCTACCCCACCGTTAATAAAATCCATTAAGGTAAACGGGAAAAAGCCGCCTGCAAAAATCGCCAGACCTAATACCAGCAGCGGTATCATTTCCGGCCCCTTCAAGTCCTGTAGGTGATCCCATTTTTCATTGCGCGGTCCGAACAGCATGGTCCCCAGTGCTTTTAATATATACAGGGCGGTAAAGACGATACCGGTTATTGCTAAAATCGTTATCACTTTAAAGGAACTGAAAGCACCAACAAATATGGTAAATTCGCCGATAAAGTTGACCATCCCCGGCAAACCTAACGAGGCTAATCCGGCAATCATAAAACCCGCAGTAAGTTTGGGCATCTGGTGGGCCAGCCCGCCGAAATCATCTATATTGCGGGTATGGCTCTTTTCGTACAGATTACCAATCATGGCAAAGAACAAGGCAGCCATGACGCCGTGGGCAAACATCATGATGACCGCACCATTCAAACTGACGATGTTTAAGGCGGCGATACCGATCAATACATAACCCATATGGCTGACACTGGAATAACCCACGATATATTTTAGATCCTTCTGGCTCAAACAAATCAAGGCGGCATAGACAATGTTACCGATGGCCAGTACAGCAATAATGGGGGCGATCATCTGCGCCCCTGCCGGCAGGATGGTCAGGGCAATACGTATCAGCCCGTAACCGCCGATCTTTTTCAGCACCCCCGCATGGATCATGCTCACTGCTGTAGGAGCACCGGCATATCCGTCCGGGGACCAGGAATGAAAAGGAAACATGGAGAGCAGGGTCCCGAAACCAAAGGCCATAAAGGCAAAAATCAGCAACTGAAAACCGTTGGAGTAATCCAGCGTGCCCAGAAATGCCATATCCATACTGGCGGTGCCGCTGATGGCTTTGGCTTTGACAAAAAGCGCAATGACCGCCGCCAGTAAAAAGGCACTTCCGATCAGCAGATAAATCGTCAGCTTCATGCCGGCGTATTCCTTGGTGACACGTTTGGTGCTGCCGAACATGATGACCAGAAGATAAATGGGGATCACTACTACTTCATAAAAGAGCAGGAAGATAAATAAGTCCGTGGTGATAAAGGTCCCCATAACGCCAGCGATCAAAACCAAGAGCAGAACAAAAAATTCCTTGACCCGATCGGCAGTGTTCCAAGATGCATATACTGCACTGAAACCGATCAAAGTGGTCAAAAGCAGCATTGGAATGCTGATGCCGTCAACTCCCAGGGCAAAATTCACCCCCAGGTCTTTGATCCAGGGAATCGACAGCACAAACTGCATGCCGCCCAGATCTTTATTATAACCAACGGCGGTGAGCAGTGATAACACCAGACTGATGCCGGTGGATGCCGCCGCCACATATTTGATGATTTTATGCCGATCTGCGGTCAGGCATATGATGATGACTGCACCCAGTAAGGGTATCAGCAGTGTCGCTAATAATATATATTTATCCATCTATACCGCCCCCTTACGCGATCACAGACACAGCTGCCATAGTCGCCAAGACCACCAGGATCAATACGCCGGCCGCCATATACATGGCATAATTCTGCACCTGTCCGTTTTCTGTATATTTTAAAGCATCACCGCTTTGGCCGGTCAGCCTGGCCACCAGATCCACCAAACCATTGATGAGGTGGATATCGATCCAGTACATGGCCCGGGCACCCCCGTACACCAAAACAGCCCCTAATTTCTCATAGATCTCGTCGATAAAATATTTGTTCAAAAGCAACTGGTAAACGCCTTTAAACTTATTGCGGATGGCCAGATGGTCCAAGGCTTCCCGCTGATAGATAAGCCAGGCCAGTACGATGCCGGTGATGGCGATCAGCGAGGAAGAGATCATGATCATATTGCTGGGATGCGGTTGGATGCCTGCCGGATGAGAAATAAAGCTTCCGAAAATATGATGCATGAAGGGAGAATTGACAAAGCCAACCAGCACTGCTGCCGTCGCCAGAATGATCAAAGGTACGGTCATGACCGCCGGACTTTCATGGGCATGTTCACCCTCTTTATTTCTGCCAAAGAAGGCCACAAAGATCAGCCGGAACATATAAAAGGCGGTTAAAAATGCCACGAATGCGCCCAGTATATATAGCCCATAATGCCCGCTGGCATAGGCCCCCAGTAATATTTCATCCTTGCTCCAGAAACCTGATAAGGGCGGAATCCCTGCCAGAGCCAAAGCACCGATGATAAAGGTCCATGTGGTTATCGGCATTTTTTTTCTTAAATTCCCCATCTTCCAGATATCCTGTTCCCCTGCCATTGCATGGATCACACTGCCGGCTCCCAGGAACAACAGACTTTTAAAAAAAGCATGAGTGGTGAGATGGAACATTCCCGCCGTCATGGCGCCGACTCCCATAGCCATCATCATATAACCCAGCTGGCTTAAAGTGGAATAAGCCAATATTCGTTTGATATCGTTCTGCACCAGGGCGATGGTGGCAGCAAACAAAGCGGTGAAGCCTCCCACCACTGCAATGACCATCATGGCTTGCGGCACACTGCTGAAAATAAAGAAGGCTCTGGCCACCAAATAAACCCCGGCAGCTACCATAGTGGCTGCATGGATCAAAGCGCTGACCGGAGTCGGGCCTTCCATGGCATCCGGCAG
The DNA here is from genome assembly GCA_964574965.1 of uncultured Syntrophomonas sp. Classification (GTDB taxonomy): domain Bacteria; phylum Bacillota; class Syntrophomonadia; order Syntrophomonadales; family Syntrophomonadaceae; genus UBA1368. The sequence goes on from CAZNPR010000020.1 coordinate 21,589, forward strand.
CCACACATGCAGCGGAAACTGGGCGGATTTTCCCATGGGCCCCATAAACAGCAATATAGCCACCGGAATCAGCATTACGGTATTAGCGTATTCAGGCAAAGCTTCTGCAAGTCCGGCAAAGTTTAAAGTGCCGAAGAGGATCTGTAGGAACAATATCCCCAGCAGGAAACCGAAGTCTCCTACCCGGTTGGTGACAAAAGCTTTGATGGCTGCATTTTTAGCGGAGTCACGTCCGAACCAGAACCCGATCAGGAAATAGGAACAGATTCCCACCAGTTCCCAGAAGACAAACATCTGTCCGAAGTTATTGGCGATGACCAGGCCCAGCATGGAGGCGGCAAACAGGCTCTGGTAAGCAAAATAGCTTGCAAAGCCCGGATCATCCTTCATATAACCCAGAGAATAGATCTGCACCAGTGCAGCAATGGAAGTCACCACGATCAGCATCAATGCTGAAAGCGGATCCAACAGCAAACCCATATCAACTTGAAGTCCGTTCATATCCAGCCAGCGTACGGCAAATTCATAGACCACTCCGCCCTCATGGGAAAAGACAGCATTTGCTATGAGGATGGCCAGTACAAAAGAAACAGCAATGGACGCGATGGAGATCCCGGCCGCCAGCCGTGGCCAGCGGTGGAAAAACAGAGCGATCAATGCAAAACTGAGAAACGGTAAAAAAGGAATCAGCCATCCATTGGGTAAAATAAATTCATACATCTGCTCTATCACCTCACCATTTCATCAGGTTGAAGTCATTTAAGTCAACCGATTTTCGCAGTCTGTAAATGGATATGATCAGGGCCAGGCCTACGGCTATTTCACAGGCAGCCACCACGATCACAAAGACAGCTAGCAACTGCCCTGCCGCCGCATCAACAGCCGCAAATTTATTGGCAGCTACGAAATTGATATTTACCGCATTCAACATCAGTTCGATCGACATCAACACGGCCACCGCATTTTTGCGGGTCAAAACACCAAATATACCAATGCTGAACAAGACCGCACCCAGTAATAAATAATGGGGCAAACTGATCATTTGTCTTCAACCCCCTTGGCAATAAGAATCGCACCGATCACTGATACCAAAAGCAGGATCGCAGCGGCTTCAAAAGCGATCACATAGTCTCCCAGCATCGCCTCCGCCAGCATTGTTACTGCATGATCTGCATCCTGTAGTGACAGGTCCGGCCACCTGGTAAATCCGATCGCTGCTATAATAGCGGTAAGCATCATGGCACTCAGCCCACCGGCAGTGAATAATTGTTTGTTGCGGGGGGTCACCAGGTTGGTGCGCCCCGCTTCCCGGTTCATCAGCAGCATAATGGCAAAAATGATCAGTACCGAAATGGCCCCCGCATAGACTAATATCTGTATAACACCTAAAAAGCCGGAATGAAGCTGAAAGTAAATGGCCGCGACACCCAGAAAAGATAGAACCAGGCTCAAGGCACTATAGATGATATTGCGGAACATGACCACACCCAATGCTGACAGGACTGTCACTCCCGCAACAACTATAAATACAGCATCAAACAGGGAGAAGGCAGCAAAATTAAACATCATTCTCCTCCTTTCTGTCCGGGTCAGATTTCTGACGATTTTTCTTTTCTTTATTGACCAAGCCGGCCGCTACTTTGGCCGCTTTTTCTTTATCTTTGACCATTAATTCGGCGATTTTGGCAGCGATTTTTTCATCCTTTGGCAGCAGTTCCGTAAGAATTGCCACGTCCTCTTCCGCTTCCAATATTTTCGCCAGGATTTTTTGCGGATTTTTATTTAAGGCTGTCACCATAGCATTGATCTGTTTTTGTTCTTTCTCCGCTTGTTCCTGCAGCGCTTTTTGTTCTTCATCCTGATCGGCAGGTTTTGCATCCTCCGGGTCGATCAGGACCGCATCCGGTTCCGTCAGGCCTTCAGGAAATTCGTAAACCATCTTGATGGCATCCCGGTCAGCAACCGCCAGTTCAAAATTCTGATTGAAATACAGGGTCGAAGCAGGACAAGCCTCCACACAGAGATTGCAAAACATACAATATTGAAAATCGATGGTATAGCTTACCAGTCTTTTCTTTTTGCTGTTTTCCATCCTGGCAGTTTCCATTGACAAAACATTGTTAGGACAGACATTGATACACAAGCCGCAGACAATACATTTGGTATGATCAAACTGCAGACATCCCCGGTAACGTTCATGCAGATCCGGCATTATTTCCGGGTATTGCTCGGTTATCTCTCTTTGGAAAAAATGTTTCAGGGTCAGGCCCAGGCCTTTCAGCAAACCTTGTCCTTGCATGATCAACACCATCCCATCCCTTGGAAGAAGTATATCCCGGCTCCGGTCAGGAGAATATTAGCCAGGCTTAACGGTACTAAAACTTTCCAGCTAAAAGACATCAGATGGTCCATTCTGATCCGCGGGAAGGTCCACTTGATCCAGAAGAAAACTAGAATCACAGCATAGGTTTTAATAATGATCCATAACCAGGAAGGCAACCAGGGACCCTGCCAGCCTCCCAGAAATACAGTAGCCATCAAGGCGGATACCGCCACCAGGTTGGTATATTCGGCCAGGAAGAACAACGCCCAGCGCATGCCGGTATATTCCGTGTAAGCGCCGCCGGTCAGTTCCTGTTCCGCTTCCGGCATATCAAAAGGGCCTCGGTTCAGTTCGGCTGTAGCTGATATGAAATAAATGATGAAGGCCAGGGGCTGCAAGAGGATAAACCAGATATTTTTCTGGGCAGCAACGATATCCTGCAGGTTTAAAGAACCGGTGATCATGACTACACCCAGGAGAGAAAATGCCAGTGGTATAGCGTAACTTACCATCTGGGCTACCGAGCGGAAGGCTCCCATCAGCGACCATTTGTTATTGGAGCCCCAGCCGGCCATCAAAATAGCAATGGTGCTCAAGGAACCGATGGAAATAAAAAAGAGGAGGCCAACATTCAGGTCGAGTACCTGCATATTATCTCCCAAAGGAATGACCGTATAGAGCAGGACGGATACCACGATAAACAGCATAGGGGCTGTTTTAAAGATCAGTTTATCCGCAGCTGAGGGCACAATATCTTCCTTGGTCAAAAGTTTGATGGCATCAGCAATGGTTTGGAAAGCGCCAAAAGGCCCTAAACGGTTTGGCCCCAGCCTTTCCTGGAAAAAACCGCTGATCTTGCGTTCCAGCCAGATCAGGACGGTAATATTTAAAATTACGATGACAACAATAAGGACCCACTTGACAATAAGTAAAGCAGCATCTGCCCATACGGCCGGTAGACCGAGACTGACCAGCCAGTTGGTAAAAGACAGAAACCAATTTGTAAACCAATGTTCCATATAGTTCGCTCCTTATGCAGCTTAAATCGTTCAAATAGCGAAACAGTCTAAGGCCGTTTCCAATCCCGATATATTTATCGGTCTGATTCACCCAAAATCGGATCTAAAGTGGCAATATTGGTGATGATGTCCTGGAACACCCCGCCGCGGCTAATCACCGGCAAAACCATCAAATTAATAAATGACGGTGCCCTGACGTGCAAGCGGTAAGGTTTCGCACTGCCGTCACTGACGATATAATAACCAAGTTCTCCCTTGGAAGACTCAATATGATGATAGACTTCTGCCCCGGGTTCAGGCTTTAAAACTTTGGGGACTTTACTTATAATATCGCCATCTGGCAATTGCTGCAAAGCTTGCTTGATAATGCGTCCGCTTTCCCCGATCTCTTCGATCCTTACCTGCCAGCGTGCCAGAGAATCTCCCTCACTGCGGGTGGGTATTTTAAAATCAAAGCGGTCATAGATACTGTATGGCTCTGCCTTGCGCAGATCGTAGCTAATGCCGCTGGCGCGCAAATTAGGACCGGTCACACTATAGGCAATGGCGTCTTCAGCTTTGAGTATGCCTACCCCTTTCATACGGGCTGCCCATATTTCATTACCGGTCATTAACTGATCATATTCTTCCATCATTTTGGGGATATCTTGAACGAAACTCATTACCGCTGGTATAAATCCATCCGGGATATCAGCCGCTACGCCGCCGATCCTTATATAGGAGGAAAGCAGCCGCTGCCCGCCGGTCATGGCAAATATGTCCATGATCCTTTCCCGGTCGCGCATGGCATACATCAAACCGGTAGTTGCCCCCAGGTCGATGCCGGTGGCGGCGATAGCGATCTGATGGGAAGCGATACGGGATAGCTCCGCCATGATCACTCTTATATATTCTGCCCGTTCCGGTACTTCGATGCCTGCCAGTTTTTCCACTGTTTGGCAATAGCCCATGACCGGCAGGTTTGTGGCCAGATAATCAAGCCTTGCCGTATAAGGCACATATTGATGATACGTTCTCGCTTCCGCGATTTTTTCCACACTGCGGTGCACATAACCCAGGTGCACGATCACATCTTCGATCACTTCACCATTCATCAGGGCTTCCGCATGCAGGCCGCCGTGGGTACTGGGATGCACCGGCCCCACATTTACCGTATATTTGTCTGTATCAAACATTGCGTTCATCATCCCTTCCTGACAAAATCTTTCCGCAGCGGATGACCTTCAAAATCATCAGGCAGCAATACTCGGATCAGATTCGGATGCCCCTTGAATTTTATGCCCATCAGATCATAGACTTCCCGCTCCTGCCAGTCAGTAGCCGGCCAGATATCGATCAAAGAATCGACCTCGGGTAAGCTGCTGGGCGTTCTGGTCTTGACGCATATTTTATTATTTCCCGGCAAAGTGTATAGATGATAAACCACTTCGAATTCCTCGCCGAAATCAACTGCGGTCAGATTGGACAATTGATTAAAGCCGTAATCATCTTTTAACTGCTGCATCAAATCCAGCAAGGCGGTTTTATCGATGATTAATTTGGTAAAGAATTTGTCTGTACTGATATGCAGTTTATCGCCATAAATACTTTTAAGTGCAGCGGCCATTGTTTCCATATCGATTTTTATCATCTGCTTTCAACTCCTCCGGTAATCGCCCTTTTGTACTTTCTTCTGCAATTCCAGCATGGCATGGAAATAAGCCTCCGGACGTACCGGACATCCTGGTATATAAATATCCACCGGAATAATGGAATCCACTCCGGGTAAAACACTGTAGCCGTCCCTAAAGGGCCCGCCGCTGATGGCACAATTGCCAAAGGCAATCACCCATTTTGGCTCCGGCATCTGCGCCCAAACTCTTTCCACTGCTGGTTTCATTTTTAATGTAATCGGGCCAGCAACTGTAAGTAAGTCGGCCTGCCTTGGAACAGCCCGCACCACTTCATAGCCAAAGCGCGCTTGGTCAAAACGTGCAGCTCCCGCGGCCATTACTTCAATCGGGCAGCAATTACAGCCATAATTTAATGGCCAGAAGGACCAGGACCTGCCCCAGTTCCATAGCTTATCGAAAGTTGTCACCAGAATATTGTGCCGGGCCAGCTCTTCTAGATCCTGGTCTGTTTCTTTGTCTAGTGCCATTCCAGTGCATCCTCCTTCCATGCATACCATAAACCGATCACCAGTATGGCGATGAAAATGATCATTTCAATAAAAGCAAAGGGCCCCAATGCTTTAAACTTGACCGCCCATGGATATAAAAATATTGTTTCTATATCAAAAACGAGAAATACCAGCGCATACAAAAAATAATTGACCTTAAACCTGATCCAGGTCTTTCCTTTGGTGTCTACCCCGCATTCATAGGTAGTGAACTTTTCATCATCAGAATCTGCCTGCGGTTTGGGCCTGAAAAGCCAAGCAGCCGCCATAGCGCCGATAGGAAAAGCAAGAGACAAAATGAAAAATAAACCCAAAGCCGGATAATCTCCCAGCATATATAAAACCTCCTTTTAAACCAGGTAAAAATTTGCTGTTATAGTTTTCCCCTGTTTTTATACTTTGAGCATAAGACCTTACCTCGATTGAAAGCAAAATTTTTTCAGAGCAATCTCGTTTGCTATTATAGCACAATATTTTTCATATCGTGATTAGTTTCACATTGAATGTTTTTATTGATAAAATAATATTAACCTTTAGCCTGTTTCACCAAAATACATAATTATATTAAATAATTTCTCAATATAATCAATTTTACCTTATTTTAGCAAATGAAATGTAGTTTTTTCATGCATGAAATATTATAATTATGGACAGATGTACCGGAATATAAGTAAGTACGTTAAGAGTGAGAGGAATTGGGGGATAAGTAATGAAGAAAATATTGATTTGTCTTCTATTAGCCGTAAGCAGTCTGGGTTTGATAGCGTGTGCAAACCAGCCGGATCCCGCCATGGAAAGCCCCAAGGCGTCGGCGAGGGTCATTAACATAGGAGTCATGCCGGATGTGGAATCCATCCCATTCTTGATTGCCCAGAAGAACGGCTATTTTGAACAGGAAGGCGTAAAAGTCAAAATTGAACATTTTACCAGTGCCAAAGACCGGGACAGCGCCCTGCAAAGCGGCAAGCTGGATGGCGTGATAACCGACTTGGTGGCAGTGCTTTTTGCCAATGAAGGCGGCATCGACCTGCAGGTCATTGCAAAAAATGAAGGCAATGTCTCCCTGATGGGCGGTAAGGATACCGGAATCAGCGCAGTTGCTGGATTGAAAGGCAAAGACATCGGACTTTCCACCAATACCATCATGGAATATACCCTGGACCAAATGCTGGAAGCAGCCGG
>CAZNPR010000020.1:28373-30564 GCA_964574965.1 uncultured Syntrophomonas sp.
GACCAGATGGACAATAAAGCCGGAGCCATTGCTTTCACTGCGGAGAGCATAGCCGAGAACCCGGAAGAGATCAAAGCGGTTTTTAGGGCCTATGATTTGGCGGTAGAATATCTGCAAAATGGTCCCACGGAAGAAGACATCGCTTTTATCATTGAGGCACAGCGATTCCCCGCGGGGATCAAGGATTCCCTGCAGCTCCCCGACTTTCATAAAGCTGAACCGGTACGGGAAGACATTTTCAATGATGTTGTCAAATGGATGCAGGACAAAGAACTTATCAAAGGCAGCTATGAATATAAATCTGTCGTTGACGAAACCATACTGAGGTAATTTTTGTGATCGAAGTCAAAGATCTGACCGTTCATTACTATCGGGAAAAAGAAGCCATACCGGCGCTGAGTCAGGTGAGCATCAACATCGGTACGGGTGACATTTATACGTTCATCGGCCCTTCCGGCTGCGGCAAATCGACCTTTTTGTATATTCTGTCAGGAATATTACAGGATTATGAAGGCAGTGTGCGCATCGACGGCCGCCCGGTAGATCCCAAATCCCAGCGGATCGGTCTGATCCTGCAAAATTATGGGCTGCTCCCCTGGAAAAATGTCTATGCCAACACCATGCTAGGGGTAAAAATCAAAAATGGCCAGGAGGTTTTAGACGATCATGGCCATGCTTTGTTGAAGCAGTTGGGTATCGATCATCTCCTTGACAGGTTTCCCAAGGAGCTCAGCGGCGGACAGCAGCAAAGGGTCGCGATTGCCCGGGCCTTTATTTTAAAACCTGACCTGCTCTTAATGGACGAGCCTTTTTCCGCCCTGGATGCCATCACCCGGGAAGAATTGCAGGAACTGTTTCTGAATTTATGGAAAGAAAATAACGTGACCACCGTTTTCATTACGCACAGTGTAGACGAGGCCTTGTATCTGGGCAGCAAGATCGTGGTCTTTTCCCCTTCTCCGGGCCGGATCCTCAATGTGCTGGATAATCCCTGCTTTCAAATGGAGAACCTGCGCTCCAGCGAAGAGTATCACGATATGTCGATGCAGGTAAGGAAAATACTGAACAAAGGATGATAACCGTTGCTTTCGAATCGTTTCTGGCGGGGTGCGACTTATGGGCTGCTGCTGGTGATCATTATCTGGCAGGTACTGGCCTGGCTTTTAAAGATCCCTATCATTCCCCCGCCATTAGCAGTATTGATCAATTTGATCGAAATATTTGCAGATAAGATGGGCCTGCATCTCCTATACAGCCTTAGCAGGATCATTGCCGGGATCAGTATCGCCATTTTGATTGGGGTACCCACCGGTCTGCTAATGGGCTATTTCGAACGGATCGACAAAGTGTTGTCGCCCCTGGTGTACTTCACTTATCCTATTCCCAAAATCGCTCTGTTGCCTATCATCATGCTGCTTTTCGGCCTGGGGGAAGGGTCCAAGCTAATCATGATCGTTTTGATCGTGATCTTTCAGATCATCATCACTTCCCGGGACGCAGTAAAAGCCATTCCCCAGGATATGTTCCGTTCGCTGCAATCCCTGGGTGCAGGCCGGCGCCAGATGCTTACAGAAATCATCATCCCCGCCTCCCTGGCGGATGTATTGACTGCCACCCGTCTGGCTTTGGGGACCGCAGTATCCATCCTGTTTTTTACCGAGACCTTCGGTACTGAATACGGGATGGGCTACTTCATCATGGATGCCTGGATGCGTGTCAATTATCTGGATATGTACGGCGGCATCGTGATTTTAAGCCTGATGGGCTTTGTCCTCTTTACAGTGATCGATATTACCGAAAAACGCGTCAGTGCCTGGAGATAAATTTCCAGGCACTTTTAAATCTTGTTTTTATAATCAATCGTTCAAAGTCATGGTCGCTGCTGTTCCAGCGCAAGTTTGACCAGGTGATCCACCAATTGCTCAAAATCCATGCCTGCTGCTCTGGCAGCGTCAGGAACCAGGCTCATTTCCGTCATGCCCGGCACCGTGTTGACTTCCAGCACGTAAGGTTCACCCTTTTGATCAACAATAAAGTCGATGCGTGCAAATCCCTGGCAGTGAAATGCTTCATACGTCTTTGCGGCGATTTCCTCGATTTTCATGCGGGCTGATCCATCGATCCGGGCAGGGATGATATGACTGCACATGCCCGGTGTATATTTGGATTCATAATCATAGAATTCATTGAC